>NZ_JAPZRB010000386.1:0-5791 GCF_027531105.1 Microcystis sp. LE18-22.4A | reverse complement strand
AGCGATTTTGAGGGGGTCAATTACCTAATTTTCAGGGAAAAAGTCCCGGAATTTTCCACCCGATCACTCCGGGATCTGGCACTTTTTGGTTTCCAAAAAGTCTAAAAGTCTTACCCAACAAGGTTTTTAGATTTATTCAGCAAGCCCTATTTAGAAACTGTCAGGAGACAGGAGATAGGGTGATAGGGTTTTGGGGTGATAGGGTTTTGGGGTTTTAGTTCAATTTCCCCACTTCCCCACTTCCCCACTTCCCCACTTCCCCACCTCCCCAATTCATAATTTATAATTTATAATTCCCACTTCCCCAACCCCAGACATACCTATAGAGATGGCACTGTCAGCATTAATTATTCCTGATCGAGCCACAAAGGGTAAAATTTGGGAAACACTGCAATACACTGGCAGTCAACGTGGATAAAAACACGCTATTTTATTAACCTATACTAACCGCGCTTTAGGAGTCAGCAGTTTTCATGGATTCCGTGACAACCCTCCAATGTCAAAACCTAACCTGTCTATCCCCGAACGCTCTCACTAATAGATTCTGTGAAAAATGCGGTACTCCTTTAGTTAAGCGCTATTTATGGATGATGGGTGATTGGGTGAGAACCTATTATCATGTTGGCGAGCTAATTGATAATCGTTATTTGGTCAAACAACCACAAATTGTTCTTGATACTAAACCCGCTCAAGCACCCCAAGCGCCGGACGAACCTCCTAGCTGGATTTCCCTCTACCTAAAATTGTTACCCTTCCATCTCCACATTCCCCAAGTCTATGGCTATATTCCCAGTCCCGATGAACGCTTAAATATGGACATCTGGCTGTTGGAATACGGCACTATTCCCCTCGATGAAACGGGAGAATTAATTTATCCAGAACTATTGCCCACTCTGGCCGAGGTTTGGTCGCAAGCTTCCGATTTAAGGCAAATTCACTGGTTATGGCAAATGGCCAAACTCTGGTATCCCCTTCAGAGAAAAGCTGTGGTCTCTAGTCTGCTTAACCCTTCTCTGACGAGAGTGAATAATCAGCTGCTGCAATTGCTAGAATTAAGCAAAGACGAGGCTACCGCTCCCAATTTACGAGATTTAGGGGCCCTGTGGGCCGGTCTGATGCCGACGGCAGCGGCTAATATTCAAGATTTTCTCGCATCCCTGACCCAAGAGCTAGAATCCGGTGATCTCGATCGCCCAGAATCCCTGATCGCTATCCTCGATTATGCACTACAGCACTACGGTGGAGGTCAAGAACGCAGCTATGAGATTTTTACCTGCACTGATACCGGTCTGATGCGGGAACACAACGAGGATGCCTGTTATCCCCCGACTAATCAGGCCACAACCCTCGCTCATGGTCAAAATCCCCTGGCGATTGTCTGTGATGGCATCGGCGGTCAGGAAGGGGGCGAAATCGCTGCTCAATTGGCGATCGAAACCCTGCCTAGGGAAATTAATCGCAGTGCCACCACTGATATGGAAGTCTATCCCGATAGTCACAGTCTTGTCCTCGAACAGGCGATTCGTGTCACCAATGATCTGATCAGTCAACGCAATGATCAGGAGTCAAGACAAGATCGTCAGCGCATGGGTACGACTCTAGTTATGGCTTTTGCCCAGGCCCAGGAAATGTACGCGGCCCATGTGGGGGATTCCCGCATCTATTGGATTACTGCCCACAGTTGTCATCAAGTGACGGTGGATGACGATCTCGCTTCCAGGGAAGTGAAATTAGGCTATCTCCTCTATCGTGATGCCATACAGTATCCCAACGCCGGGGCCTTGGTGCAAGCTTTGGGCATGAGTAGCGCCACTAATCTCCATCCCACGGTTCAGAGGTTGATTATTGATCAAGATTGTGTTTTTCTCCTCTGTTCCGATGGTTTAAGTGATTACGATCGGGTAGAACAATACTGGGACAGTGAAATTGTGCCTCTTTTGCGAGGAGAGAAAAATGTAACCGCCGTGGGGGAAAGTTTATTACAACTAGCTAACCAGAAAAACGGTCACGATAACTCCACCATCGCCCTAGTTTATTGTCGGGTAGTTCCTGCGGCTGAACCTGTCAGGCCTTTAGTTTATGCTGAGGCCAAAGAACAAATTATTCCCGATCTTAATGACCAAGATTTTGATTACAGCGGGGACACCTACCCCGGAGAAGAAGTGGTGACAGCAATACCCACTCCCCCCCCCGCATCTTCTTCGGTTTCTAGTCGTACTTCTCCCCCCGCACCCACTAGCGTTTCACCCCTAGTCGTAGTAGTGATCGCTGTCGGTGTTCTTGGTTTGCTGGCTGCGATCGCTTGGCAATTCCTGAGTCGTCATCCCGCTTCCAATCCATCGATTTCTCCCGCACCTGTCACCAGTCCGAGTCCCACGACCGGGACGACACCTTCCGCACCTGTCACCAGTCCCACTCCCCCCAATGCTTCCCCTAACTAGGGTTGGCTGAAAAAGTTTTTCGTGGGGACAGGGTGTGGGGTGTGGGGTGTGGGGTGTGGGGTTTTACCTGACGATTAATCGGCTTGTCGGGGGTTGCCAGAGCGAGTTAAGATAAAATGCCCGATTAACTGCCGAGTCTATCATATATGGTTGATGCTGCGACGTTCTCCTCCGACACCTCCGCGATCATTGATGCCTTTGAAACGCCTCTAGAGTTTAACTTTCAACTGCCAGATCCCGAAGATGAAACCATCCAAGATCATGACTTTCAGCAGCAACTGGATTCTTTTTGGAAAGTTTGCGATCGCTTTGATTTGCAAACGGAAATCTGGCGGGGGCGAATTTTGCGAGCTATTCGCGACCGGGAAAAGCAAGGCGGTGATAGTCGCGGTACAGGCTTTTTGAACTGGTTAAAACAGCGAGAAATCACTAAAAGTCAAGCTTATGCTCTGATTCAATTGGCTAATAGTGCTGATACTCTCCTGGCAGAAGGACAACTGGATCCCGATAGTATCAATAATTTTAGTAAACGCGCCTTCGTAGAAACGGCCAAATCTGCCCCCGAAATTCAAAAATTAGTCAGTGATGCGGCCCGACAAGGGGAGAGAATTACCCGTCGGGAGGTGAAGCAATTGGCCGATGAATGGACAGCGATGAGTTCAGATTTACTACCCGATGAAGTGAAAGAAAAAGCCAGCGACGGCAGTTTACCGGCGCGTCATCTCGCCCCCCTAGTGAAAGAATTAGAAAAGTTACCCGATACTCATATCGACACTCTTCGCCAAGAAATCGCCGCTAATCCCGATGTGGACACGGTAAAATTAATCACCTCGGAAGCACGCAGTTTAGCCAAATATCTCGATGCGGCGGCCCAAGTACAAACTCTCCGACGGGGTAATTTAGATATCGAAATGGCTCTAGAAGAAGCTTTGCGCGTCGATTGTCTAAATACGGCGGCGGATCTGGTTAAACAAGCCAGACAATTAGAGCAAGCCGTAGCTAAACTTTATACTACTTGGAAACGTTTAGGTAGTTTGTCCGATCGCCTCTATGTGGATACGGGAGCAAGTAATCCCCATCTGCGATCGATGTTAACCTGTTTGGAAAGTTTAACCAGTGAAGTGATCGAAGTGGAACTGGATGAAGGTGGCCAGAAAATGGTACGTTTACGCATTATCAGCGATGGGGGAAGTTAGATGCTTTGTTGGTGGTTGGATGTTGGGCGTTGGGGTTTGAGGGTGTTGGGGTTTTAGGGTTTTAGGGTTTTAGTGGAAATTCCCCTATCCCCCCCCATTACCCTATTCCCCTAACGGCTTGCTGCTATAATCTCTGAATATCCTCAACTTTTATGAAAACTTATTAACAGATACTTGACTTTATGCTAAAAATCAAGGAAAAAAAACAAATAATTAGCATCGGTTCCATAACTGCGGCGATCTTGCTCAGTTTAACCCTAATTCCTGCCGCTATAGCCAAGGATGTGCTTCTGAGAGTGGGCATTGTCCAACGTTTTGGCGATGAAGCCAAGGAAAAATTAACCCTGAGTAGTACCAGTGGTGATAATCTCACCCTGCGCGTGGTGGGAGAAGATGGCCAATCCCAAACCCTGCAAACCAATCGCCTACAATTAGAAGTTATTCCCCGTCCTCTCGCTTCTCCCATCCTCCAAGAAAAAGTCATTTTGAGCGACCACGCCACCTTTGAAACCGCCGAAAATAGTGCCAAAAATTGGGCAAAAATGGGCATTAAAGTGGAAATTACCCAACCCGGACGCTGGCAGGTTTGGGCAAAGCGAGAAGTTTATGAAAATCCCCTAGTGCGACGTTGGTTGCTGACCAGTTTGCAAGCCAAAGGCCACAATCAACCCTATATTAATAGTGTTTTACTCAAAGAAAAGCCGCAAGTTTCTTTCCAGATCAACGGGGTGCGCTATTTTCCCAAAGAATTAGAAATCGAGAGCCAAAAAAACCTGATTCAAGTCACCCATAGCCCCGATCAGTTACGTTTGTACGGGGGAACTATGCGCCTACAGCCCAACGCCTACGGCACTTTTACCCTAGTTAATAACGTTCCCCTCGAAACCTACCTGCGCGGGGTTGTACCCCACGAAATCGGTCATGATGCCCCGGAAAGCGCCACCCAAGCGCAAACTATTATCGCCCGTACCTACGCCCTCCGCAATCTCCGCCGTTTTCAAGCCGATAATTACGAACTCTGTGCCGATACCCATTGTCAAGTTTATTATGGATTGACGGGAACTAATCCCCGGGCTGATCAAGCGATCGCGTCCACGCGAGGCCTGGTTTTAACCTACCAAAATGAGTTAGTGGATGCCCTTTATTCCTCTACCACCGGCGGAATAACTGCCCTCTTTAGTGATGTTTGGGATGGGGAGGAAAGACCTTATCTCCGGGCAGTGGTGGACTCCCCCAATCGAGTCTGGGATCTCTCGAAACAATCTCTCGCTAATGAGACAACTTTTCGCCAGTTTATTAATCTTAAAGATGGTTTTAATGAGACGGGCCGACGGGTTTTTCGCTGGCAAAAACAAGCTTCTTTAGCTGATTTGAGTCAAGACCTAGAAACCTATCTAAAACGCAGAAAACATCCCCTCGCCCATTTCCAGAAAATCCAATGGATGGAAGTGACTAAGCGCTCTCCTTCCGGTCGGATTCTGACTATGACCGTTCAAACCGATAAGGGGATTTTGGAACTGCATAAAAATGAGGTGCGTAGTGCTTTGGGACCGCCTCGCAGTACCCTATTCTACATCGATCCTATCTACGATACCAATCGACAGATCCAGGGTTATAACTTTATTGGTGGCGGTTTTGGCCACGGGGTAGGATTAAGTCAATTTGGTTCCTATAATTTAGCCCGTTTGGGTTGGTCTCCCGAACAAATTCTCGCTTTCTATTATCCCGGCACCACCATTCAACCTCTCAATAATTCGATTGTCTTTTGGCGAGGAAATTAAGCAGTTATCAGTTATCAGTTTCTGAAGGCAATAGGCAATAGGCAATAGGCAAGAGAAAGGCTCTGACAATTCTCCTACCTAAAAAGAGGATTAGAAACTAAGTAGATCAAATATTTGACTAAAATTTACCGAAATTTTGGGTTAAAGCCCCGTCCTTTTAGGACGGCTTTTTAAACTATAGCTTGTTAACTTAACTTTTATTGTGCTATACTGATTTTATCTAAGTAACCCGTGCGTAAAATGTTTGTCTTAGAGTTTAAAGTTAAAGCTAAAACTCAACAGTATCAAGCCATAGACGATGCTATTCGTACTGCTCAATTCATCCGTAACAAATGTGTAAGGTTATGGATGGATACAAAAGGTACGGGTAAGA
>NZ_JAPZRB010000392.1:0-32134 GCF_027531105.1 Microcystis sp. LE18-22.4A | reverse complement strand
GCACGGGAGTTTTCATTCCCAATCCCTCTGGCAATTTCTAAGGCTTCGGGTAACACTTCCGGTAAATGGGGAGCTAACCCGATCAATGCCCCTGCACGGTAGTTTTCATCCCCAATCCCTCTGGCAACTGCTAAGGCTTCGGGTAAAACTTCCGGTAAATGGGGAGCTAACCCGAACAATGCCTCTGCACGGTAGTTTTCATTCCCAATCCCTCTGGCAACTTCTAAGGCTTCGGGTAACAAACTTTCCGGTAAATGGGGAGCTAACCCGAACAATGCCTCTGCACGGTAGTTTTCATTCCCAATCCCTCTGGCAACTTCTAAGGCTTCGGGTAACAAACTTTCCGGTAAATGGGGAGCTAACCCGGTCAATGCCCAAGCACGGGAGTTTTCATTCTCAATCCCTCTGGCAATTTCTAAGGCTTCGGGTAACAAACTTTCCGGTAAATGGGGAGCTAACCCGGTCAATGCCCTTGCACGGGAGTTTTCATTCCCAATCCCTCTGGCAATTTCTAAGGCTTCGGGTAACAAACTTTCCGGTAAATGGGGAGCTAACCCGGTCAATGCCTCTGCACGGTAGTTTTCATTCCTAATCCCTCTGGCAATTTCTAAGGCTTCGGGTAACAAACTTTCCGGTAAATGGGGAGCTAACCAGGTCAATGCCTCTGCACGGGAGTCTTCAGACCCAATCCCTCTGGCAACTTCTAAGGCTTCGGGTAAAACTTCCGGTAAATGGGGAGCTAACCCGATCAATGCCCCTGCACGGGAGTTTTCATTCCCAATCCCTCTGGCAACTTCTAAGGCTTCGGGTAAAACTTCCGGTAAATGGGGAGCTAACCCGATCAATGCCCAAGCACGGGAGTTTTCATTCTCAATCCCTCTGGCAATTTCTAAGGCTTCGGGTAACAAACTTTCCGGTAAATGGGGAGCTAACCCGATCAATGCCACAGCACGGGAGACATCAGACCCAAACCCACTTGCAACGACTAACTCTTCGGGTAACAAAATTTCCGGTAAATGGGGAGCTAACCCGGTCAATGCCTCTGCACGGGAGTCTCCATCCCCAATCCTTCTAGCAATTTCTAAGGCTTCGGGTAACAAACTTTCCGGTAAATGGGGAGCTAACCCGGTCAATGCCTCTGCACGGTAGTATTCATCCCCAATCCCTCTGGCAATTTCTAAGGCTTCGGGTAACAAACTTTCCGGTAAATGGGGAGCTAACCCGGTCAATGCCCCTGCACGGGAGTCTTCAGACCCAATCCCTCTGGCAACTTCTAAGGCTTCGGGTAACAAACTTTCCGGTAAATGGGGAGCTAACCCGATCAATGCCTCTGCACGGTAGTATTCATCCCCAATCCCTCTGGCAATTTCTAAGGCTTCGGGTAACAAACTTTCCGGTAAATGGGGAGCTAACCCGGTCAATGCCCTTGCACGGGAGTTTTCATCCCCAATCCCTCTGGCAATTTCTAAGGCTTCGGGTAATAAAGTAGGGGGAAGATAGGGAGTAATTTTCTCTAGTCCTTCGGCTTGCTTGCTAGAATCTTGACTTTGCCGTACATAAACCAATCCCTGAGCAGGTGTCCATATTTCATGTTTAATCAGTGCCGCAATTAATTCTGGTGGAATATTAGTCGCCAAACTATTGAGGGAAGTGGTGATCAAAGCATAACGCACCTGCAGCCCAATAGAGTCACTAGGATTCTCAATAAAATGCTCCTCCGCCAATTGCCACGCCCGGGAAACATCCTTAATAAAAACTGCTGTTTTCCCTTCCCTTTCACATTGACTATACCAACCATTATGACCTTCTGCCGTTTCTTCCCTCAGTAATAGATGAATCTGGGCTATCTGTCCCGCTTTTTCCAAATGCCAGAGCAATTGATTATAAATGTAGCCATCATCTGCTAAAGTATGCCAGTTTGATCCCCCTAAATCCCCCTTACTAAGGGGGACTTCCACCTCTTTTCCCCCCTTTTCAAGGGGGGTTAGGGGGGATCTCTTAATCTGTCTTTGATACCGTTGTAAAAGCTGTTGATGTGCCTCAGCCATTGATAACCCTAACCCCGGTAATTGATAATCCGTTTCAGTATTAGGAGACGCTAGGATCAGATTTCGGGCTAAATCATGTAACAAATCATGGACGCGATAACTGGTTAATTGTTCACTAGAAACCCCCGTTAATAATAAAGCCTTACCGCGTAAATATCTTAAAGTTTGTCTCGCTTCTCTAACCTGACAATCCCATAAAGTCGCCGCCATTTTTTCGGTAATGGTAACATCATCCGGTAACACCCCTAACCAGCTAAATTGTCTCAATCTTTGCCCATTTAATCGCTTTAAACTGAGATTAAAGCAAGCAATTAAACTATAATGTTTTCGTTTTTCTTCATTGGCAGTATCTCCAGCTTCCAAGCGGTCTAAAATTTCTAAATTAGCGATTTCTGCCCGTAAATCTTCGATTAATTCAGCCCAAGGAATCCCATCTTCAATTTGTGCCGCCGTCAACTCCAAAGCTAAGGGTAAATAACCGACAATTTTGGCTAATATTTTGGCTTGTTTCTGATCTGGTAAATTTAATTCATGCTTTAAATAACCCGTTAATAAGGCTAAAGATTGAGTTTCCGTCATCACATCCAAATCATAACGAATTGCCCCTTTAACGGGAACTTCCCTAGTGGTTACTAATAATTTACATTGATTTACTGCTACTCTAAAAGGATCAATATCTTCTACATTCCAGAGATCATCTACCACTAATAAAGCTTTTTTATCTGCCAATAAAGTCCTCAAGTGTAAGGATGCCGAATGAATACCCATCGGCTTAAAATTATAATCTCCTAAAGCTTGAATCCAGCCATGAAGAAAGGATAAAATATCTGGTTGTTGTCCTAATGTTGCCCAGAAAATGCCATCAGGAAAAAAGGCTTGAACTTCTTTTTCTTGTGCTAAAGCTGCCGCTAAAGTGGATTTACCAATACCTCCTAAGCCATAAATCGCACTAATAACTAAAGTCCCCGTTTTTTCCGTTATTTCTGACAATAAAAGTTTTTTTAACTCAATACTAACCTCTGGACGTTCGACAAAATAACTCGGTTTAGGAGGAGCTTGATTGCGATAGGAAGAAGATTTTAAAGAAGCGGATATAACGGGTTTAGGTTCAGGATCAATATCATGGTTTTCTAATATCTCACACCATTCAGGATTATCATAAACCCTTGCCAAAGATTCAGCCTCTAAAGATGCTGGACGATCTCTAATTGGCTGTTGAGATTGTACCCCAATCACTAACCCATAACAAACAATTGCTGATCCCGATGTTCCCTGCCAAGGTGACTGATCTTCTGCTAATCTTTCTAATTGTTCATCGGTGGGTTGTATGTCTTGACTATCTTTAATATTTAATAACAAACGGTTATGAGGAACACGATTAGCCACATCGATAGTTCCCTGAATATGTAACCCTGTGGCGTATTTTATCTCATCTTCAACATACCGTAAAAATAGAGGAAAGCCCAAAAAGTCAAATTTAACTTTTTGGGTGCTACTCGCATCAGGTAACAACCCAAAACCTACAGGATTACAAGTTTCGATAGTTTCTGGTAATTCAACTAAAGCTATATCTATATTATCCGGTGCTTTCCAAATTACCTTAGCGTCTATATCCTGCTTATCAGAATAGTTTGATGTTGATCTAAATCGTACTTTACAGTCGTTACTATTATCAAATAGATGCCGACAAGTCAAGAGTAAACGTCCCCCAATTCGATAGGCAGTGCCATACTTAGGGGCAACAATTTCTAAAGCGCGATCGGGTTGGAATTGGGGCATAACTTATCGGATTGATGTAACGTATTATTCTGGGATGGTGATGGGTTACGCTTCGCTAACCCATCCTACAAATTAACTGCTTTGGGGGCAAGCATTACGTCCCTAGGGGTATAAAATTCTAATCGGGTTTATCATCACTTGCTGTCTTGATAGCTCCTCCATCTTTCCCAATGGGTTTAAGGGGAATTTTAATTCTATGGGTTATCGTATCTTTATTGGTGGTACCCCCACCCATTTCTACTACCCAAAATTTTAGCCCACCTTTGCCTTCTTTCGACTGCTCAACCACAAATTGAACCTCTAATTCAATTTCACCCACTTCAAAGCGAATCTGCTCACCCTCAGAGGCTAAAATAGATTTACTCAGTTCAACCCGCAAGGGAGCATCTCACCTTTGTAACCCCTAAATCAGGTTTTTATGTCAAGCTATTTTAAAAGCCTTGCTAGAAACCAGTTTTAGGAATAAGTATAATTACTCACTTGCATAAATGAGATGCTCCCAACCCGCAACCCGCAATGCTTCTAAGGTTTCTCGAAGTCCAACATTATTGATGGTCATATTAATTCTCTAGTTATTTTTGAAGGATGCAAACCACAACCCTTTCAATTCTATCGTTTTTCTGAAACTTTAGGGCGGACGGGTTGCCTTTCTACAATTAACATAATAGCCCAACCCGATCGCTAAGGGAAGCGCGGGTTGGGAAAAGACATCGACCTAATATTATCTCAAGACTAAAATGACAAATTGAATTAGTATCGAGCTATTTTGCCAATACAAGGTGTCAAAATAAAACTAAGGAGCTAAACGTTGCCTTTGCCAGCTGCCATCTTCTTGACGATAATAACAGAGACGATCGTGAAGACGACTGGGGCGACCTTGCCAGAACTCGATTAAACTAGGAATTAGGCGAAAACCGCCCCAATGAGGAGGACGGGGAACTTCACGACCCGCATATTCTTCTTTTAGTTCTGCAAGGCGTTTTTCGAGGATATCCCGCCCCGAAATCACTTCACTTTGATTGGAGGCCCAGGCCCCTAAACGAGATTCCCAGGGACGGACAAAAAAGTAATTATCCGATTCCTCCTCGCTGATTTTTTCTACAGTTCCCTCGATCCTAATTTGCCGTTGCAATTCTCCCCACCAAAACACTAGGGCTGCATTGGGATTGGCGATTAATTCCTGTCCTTTGGCGCTGTGGTAGTTGGTAAAGAGAACAAAACCGCGAGGATCGAAGTCTTTTAACAGTACCATGCGGGCCCGGGGTTTACCCTCCGGGGAAATAGTGGCTAAAGTCATAGCGTTGGGTTCCAATCTTCCCGAAGATACCGCCCGTTCTAGCCATTGTTTAAATACAATGAAAGGATCGGCAGATGTTTCTGACTCTAGCAATTCTTCAAGATTGTAGTCCAAGCGCAGGTCAGCGATCGATATGTCCATGGTTTTGCTTGCTAAATTCTATCCTTTGAGATCCTACAAGATTCTAGAATCATGACTATCACCTCAGCTAGTGACGCGATCGAATCTCTTTTAGAAATGGCGGAACAGGGAGAAATTGACCCCTGGGATGTGCAGGTTATTGATGTGATCGATCGCTTTTTGGCAGAATTGGGGTTATTAAATGATCTAGATTTAGCCATGGCCCAAGCTAATTTACCCCAATCGGGACAGGCTTTTTTATGGGCTTCTATGTTAGTTTTATTTAAGGCTGATACCCTAGAAAGATTGTCTTTAGACCAGCAAGAAGAAAGTCTGATTGATGAGGAAATTAGCGAGTTAGAACGGGAATTAAGAACTTTACCCCGTTATCTAGAAAATCATATTCGCCGTCGTACTGCCGCCCCACCACCGCGAAAAAGACGGGTAACTTTGCAGGAGTTAATCACTCAATTACAACAGATTGCCCTAGAGATTGAAGCTTTACCGAAACTGCCTGTAGTTGTCCCGAAACCCCGGCCCCAATCCCGACGGGAAGCGGTACAAATTATCACGGAATTGGCCCACCAAGAAAACCTGACGGAATTGGCAGCGGAACTGGACTTTTTTTTGCAGAGAAAGTTTTTTCAATTAGAGAAAAAGGAGATAGAGTTTGAGTATTTATTAGATTTATGGCAAGGGGAAAAGCCCTCTAGTCACTCGGCAACACAGGAAAAGGTGGCGATTTTTTGGGCTTTACTTTTACTGGCTTCTCAATCAAAAGTGGAATTAAAACAAGAGGATTTTTATCAGGATTTGAGTATTTCTTTAATTAGGGTTTGCTGAAAAGCTTTTTCGTGGGGGTAGGGTGTGGGGTGTAGGGTGTAGGGTGTGGGGTTTTACCGATTTTCAGGTGGTCAACTACCTAATTTTCAGGGAAAAAGTACCTGAATTTTCCCCCCGATCACTCCAATGGTAGGCACTTTTTGAAGGAAAAAAAGTCTAAAAGTCTTACCCAACAAGGTTTTTAGATTTATTCAGCCAACCCTAATTAGGGTTGGCTGAAAAGCTTTTTCAGCCAACCCTAGATAGCTTAATATCTTAGCGGGTTAAGGCCGCGCCTCTTTCGTACAAAGTGCGGGCATAATCGGTCCAAGTACCCTGGCCCCAATAACGGAAACAACTGGTTTGCACGAGCAAATTATACAGCAGTGCCTCCAGATAATCCGGTCGTCGGGTGAAGCTAGGATCCGCCTGTACTAAAGGATCATATTTCTCGTGGAATTGAGCGCTTAATTGGTTCATCGGTTCGAGAACATTTTCGTAACCGCGCACCCAACTGAGATCATTTGTCCAAGATGCCCCATCCATGCTAAAACGGTGGTCGGACTGTTTTAAATCAGCGATCGCCTGTTCCACTGCTTCTGGGGTAGCGGCATCCGGATTAACTCGCTGCCAGATTTTATGCTGGTGTACGGCTTGAATTGGGGGATAATCTTGGGGATTAACGCCAGCGGCCTCGATTAACTCCAGATATTCCGTGCCGTTAAATCCTGCCACAGTGGAACCCCCCTGCATTTCCCGCCAAGGATTGGGAAAATCGCGAGGAAATTCATTCATCATCACGCCACCATTTTCACCGTCGGCAATCTGGGAACCTAGGGAAGGAACCCAAACGCCGCCGATTTGCTGTTTACCGCGGCATTTGGCCTCGTGGTAGGGTTGCATTTGGGCGACTAATTTGGTGTCGGAACCCTGGGTTTTAATCAAAGCAGTAATCGCAATCACTTCCCCGCGAGAATTACGGGCCACCAGGCGATTAGGAATATATTTTTGTTCCTGACTCAATCCCGAACCGTCGAGATTTTCCACCGAGTGTTCCTGTACCAATAACCAACGATAGCCGCATTCTTTCAGAGCTTTAATATACTCGTAGAGGGTATCGGGATGGTTAGGAAGGTGCATTTCCGGGGGAGAGAACCCTTTGACTCGTTTCAGGGCATCCGGGCCAAAAATCGAGGCAAAATAGGTTTGCCATGCTTGCATCTGTAATTTTAGATCGGGAATCGGTGTGGAAGGAGCCACCGCATGACTCCACATCGTCCCCAACCATTCCACATAGGGTTGATATTGACTGTTACAGGTGATTAATTTGAGTTTATCGAGGATATCCTGCCGTCCCATCTGTACCAAACCCCAGAGGAGATTACCGGAATAATCGAGCATAATCCGGGGATTACAGCCTTCCGCCACCAATTCCGGGATAAAATCACCCATGCGACTGTAACACCAGGCAAAAACGCTGGCATTATGGTTATCACCATCCCCCTGATTCTCGAACATATGCTGGAGATTGCAGATTAATTCCCCGTTAACACCCGCCGGGATAGTGGGTTGGTGCATATGCAAGGCACAGGCAAAACCAGCGTTAATATTGTCTAATTTGAGATTTGTTGTCGGTAAAAAGATCGGATCATCGTGATTAACAATCGCTGCAATTTCCTGTTCCCAACCGCAAATAGTCGGTAGTCCGGGGCGGATTTCCGTGATAGGGTTCGATTTCGATGATACGGGTGTAGCGATCATAATTTTTCAGGCGAATAGATTGAGATAGTTTGTCCCCACTCTCCCAGGGACAACTTTTTTGACTGGCAACAGGTCACTCCTGACTGTTCACTGCTAACTGAGCTAAGAGTGCGGACTTGATCCTATCCCATTTATACTGGGAGTAACCCCCTCCAGACACAAGCCTTCGTAACTCGTTAAAAATCAAGATGATTCTTTACTGAACTTAACCGATCCTCGCACTATGATACAAACAACTATCCGCCCTTTTACCTGTAAATTTTAACCATGTTCTCGGCGACTACCGAAATTCTTGTTATCCTCTTCCTGATCCTCCTCAATGGAGTCTTTGCCCTCTCGGAAATTGCCATTGTCTCGGCGCGCAAAGTCCGTTTAGAACAATTAGCCAGAGATGATCGAAGGGCGGCGGTGGCCTTAAAATTGGCCAATGATCCCAATCAAATTTTATCGACGGTGCAGATTGGCATTACCCTAGTGGGAATCTTTGCCGGGGCCTACGGAGGAGCGAATTTATCGGTCAGTGTGGCGCAATTATTGGCGCAAGTTCCTGTTTTAGCCCCCTACAGTCAAGCTTTGGGATTAGGATTAGTGGTGTTAATTATTACCTATCTATCCCTAGTGGTGGGGGAATTAGTGCCGAAACGGTTAGGTTTAAGTAATCCTGAAAAAATCGCTATCCTCGTTGCTGATCCTCTCGATAAGCTATCGAAAATTGTTTCGCCCATTGTCCATCTTTTGAGTCAATCGACTAATCTGATTCTCGGTTTGTTGGGGATTAATACTAATAACAATGATTCCCCAATTACGGAAGAAGAATTGAAAATTATGCTTAAACAGGGAACCGCAGCGGGAACCTTTGAGGAAGCAGAACAGGATATGGTGGAAAGGGTGTTAGGATTGGGCGATCGCCGAGTAAGCCAGATTATGACCACGCGCCCAGATATTATTTGGCTAGATTTGGAAGATAGTGCCGAAATTAACCGCCAGAAGCTAATTGAGAGCAATCATAACCGTTTTCCTGTGTGTCAGGGCAGTTTAGATGAGGTTTTGGGGGTAATCGAAGTCACAGACTTATTGGCAGATTGTTTAACCGGTGAAAGTTTCGACCTGACGAAGGATTTACAACAGCCGCTTTTTGTGCCGGAAAGCACTAGGGGTTTAAAGGTGTTAGAATTGGTGCAGCAAAGTGGTCATCATATTGCCTTGGTAGTGGATGAGTACGGGGTGATTCAAGGATTGGTGACGCGCAAGGATATTTTAGAGGCAATTGTCGGCGATTTACCCCAATTAGATAATATTGAAGATGCACAGATCGTGCAGCGGGAAGATGGTTCTTGGTTGATCGATGGTACAGTGGCGATCGAAGATTTTAAAGAATTATTTGAAATCAGTGAATTACCCGGGGAAAAACAGGGCAATTATCACACTTTAGGTGGTTTTATTATTACCCATCTTGGCAGGATTCCGGGAGCTGCCGATCATTTTGAATGGCAAAGGTTGCGCTTGGAAGTGGTGGATATGGACGGTAATCGCGTCGATAAGGTGTTAGTCACGCTCTTGTTGGATGATTTGTAAGTAATTGTTAGTAAACATCTAGATTTTTTCAAGCTTGTGAAGACCGATACAATTTTTTATCAACTCTTGCAAACCTTTCCGGGGTTAATTTTTGAATTACTGGGAGAGTCAACCCAGAAAGCTGAAAATTATCAATTCTCCTCCCGAGAAATCAAAGAATTAGCGCGTCGTTTTGACGGTATTTTTTTACCGACCACAGCAGCACCGGAACTAATTATTTACTTTGTTGAAGTGCAATTTCAGGATAAAAGCGATTTTTATTGGCGATTTTTAACAGAAATTGTCATCTATCTCAATCAGTATAAACCCGTTCAGGATTGGATGGCTGTAGCTTTATTTGCCTCCAGGGATATCGACAATAATTTTCCCTATCAACTACGGGGATTTGAGATAACGGGACAGATCAGACCTATTTATTTAGATGAATTAATCGATAGTCCGGCTCCGTCTCTGGGTTTAGGAATTATTCAGTTAATTGTCGCTACACCCCAATTAGCACAGCAACGAGGAAAACCACTTTTAGAAAAAGCGATCGCTGAAATTGATGATCTAGTTTTCCAGCAAAAAGTTGTAGAATTAATTGAAAGAACCTTAGCCTATAAATTTACTAATCTTAGTCGCACGGAGTTAGAAGCTATGTTCGGATTAGATGATCTCAGACAAACTCGACTTTATCAAGAAGCTAAAGAAGAAGGTCGTGAAGAAGGTCGTGAAGAAGCTAAAACTGAAGCGATTGCTGGTTTACTGGCCTTAGGTTTAAGTATAGAACAGATTGCCACTGCTTTGCAATTAGAACTTACCAAAGTACAAGAGACAGCAGCAAAATTATCCTTCCCAGATTAGAAGGGTAAATTATCAAGTTTCTCCCCGATTTTACCCTATTCATTCATATTACGATAGGTAGCCACTGCCGAGGGAGAAATGCGATTGAGATAACGGAAAATCCAATATTTTAAGACTGTATCCAAGATAACGGGAAAAGTGGCGATAAAGAGAAAATTAAACTCGCGATTTTCCGGTAAACCGAAATGACGACTTAACCCTTCTAGGATCACTTCCCAACCGTGGGGAGAGTGGAAACCGACAAATATATCGGTAAAGAGAATAATTAAAAAAGCTTTAGCTGAATCGCTAAGATTATAGAGAATGCCATCCAGAAAAGACTTGACAATCTCGATTTCCCGACGACTAAAAGCGATAACAAAACCAAAGGCAATCAGGGAACAAATATCGGCGAAAATATTAGCGATCGCATTTAAACCTCGTTGGCGAAATTCTTCACTTAGTACCGCCGCTTTTTTGGTAATTTCTCCCTCGATTTCTTCGTTAGATAATTTGGGTGCTAAACCAATCATACCTCGAAAATGTAAAGCTTCCTCAAATCTTCTCAATTCCGAAAAAGCTTCTTCTTCTAGATCCTGATTGATAAAAATAAACTGTTCCTGTTGTTGGAAATATTTATTAACCAAGGGGGTAATCAGGAAAGTTTTGGTTAATTGCTGGGTTAATAAAGGAACAATAATTAACAGTAAAATAAACTTGAGAGAAATGGCTGTTTTATAACGAGAATTGCGAAATCTTTTTAAAACTGCCTCCTCCGATTCCTCCGCTTGGGGATCGATTTCCTGCTTAATGCGATTAAAAGTATTGACAAAAGAACGGGGTAAAACCCCCGGTTTTTCCGTAGCTTTTTGGGATTTATTGCTTTTGATCATTTCCTCATCTTCAAGACTACCCGCCGCTAAAAAAGAGCGATTTCTAGAAGTCTTATTTTTGGCTGTTTCCTGCTCAAAATTTCTGTTCTGGATACTTTTGGGAACATCTTGAATATCTTCTTGCCAATAATTACCTTGATATTTTCCGATAATACTATCGATAAACTGAAGTTTTTTCAGACAAACATCTGTGGTGACAGTAATCACCCCATTATTAATTGTCGGTTGATTTGGTCCGAAGGTATTAACGATCGAGCGACTAGCTTTAAACTCCGTCAATCTGACTTTAATTTTTTGCAGATAACCTTTAACTTCTGCGATAAAATAGGAATTAGTGGTACTGCCATAATTCGAGAACTCCGCTGCCACTTTTCGCCCTTGAAAATGCTTGTCTTCTATCTCCTTAATCTTCAAAGCTGCATGATAAGCCTCATCTAAAGAACGTTCAGGAGTTTGTAATAACCATTGATTAACACCTTGCAAAATCCGATTAAGATTCATAGGAAACAATTACTTCCACAAGGAAAAAAGCTAGAGTACCGATCAGTCATCTTAACAAATACAATCCAGAAAAAACGATGTCAATCATACCAATTTGGATCGAAGGTGGGACTCGATCGGGAAAAACCACCGCTTTAGTCGGGGAATTTCGGCGCTGGGTTGTTTCTCAACTTCAGTCCCAGGATTCATTGTATCTCGATCGACCGAAATCATCGCCCCTTCCCCGATCGATCTTAGTTTTCGCTGCCAACGATGATAATAAACGAGAATTAGCCGATCAATTAGCCCTTGCTGTTAGGGGTAGCTATCCGATTCTCTGCAAAACCCCTTTAGGTTTTCTCACCGATGAAGTCATCCTGTTTTGGCCGTTAATTTTCGAGTCTTTAGGGCTAAAAGCGCAATTTCCCCGCCGATTACGCCCAGAAACGGAACAGGAACTCGCCACCCGTCTCTGGCAACCAGCGATCGCTGAATTCTTCCAGCCTACTAGCATAAATGAATATCGTTTCGTCCGTCAAGTTCTCGATTTGTTACAATTAGCCGGCGCTAGTGGTGTTCCCGCAGAAAAGATACCCGAAAGATTAGCCGACGGATTATCAGAAACAGATTTAAAACGAGTTTTAGCGATTAATGAGCAGGAAACACCAGAAAAAGTGGGAGAATTAATCATTCAATGGCGTGATTGGTCTCTAGAACGTGGTTTATTAAGTTATGGTATCATCTACGAACTCTATTGGCGCTATTTATTTCCTGATAGTCGTTATCAGCAGCAACTATTAAAACGCTTCCGGGGAGTTTTTGCGGACGATGTGGACGATTATCCGGCTATTGCCAAGGATTTACTCAGTTTTTTCCTCGATCATGATTGTTTTAGCGTTTTTACCTACAATCCCCAGGGAAAAATTCGCTTAGGATTAACTGCCGATCCCGATTATCTACAAAAATTAGCGGCACGCTGTCAAATTATGCCATTATCTACCACCGACGGGTTAGCTGCTCAGTTTAGCGAGACGGTTCTCTCCTTAATCAGCGACGGTAACTATCTTGGCAATCTTCCCGATCAATTCATCTCCCTGCAAACCACCTCTCGCGCTGAATTGTTACGGAAGACAGCCACAGCTATTATTCAAGCAGTCAAGCAAGGAGCAGTAAAACCCGAAGAAATCGCCGTTATTGCCCCCGGTTTAGACGAAATCGCCCGTTATAGCCTGATGGAAATTTTAACCGGTGCCGGGATACCCGTTCAACCCCTCAACGAACAACGACCCCTGATCAGTTGTCCTCTGATTCGGGCATTATTGACCCTTCTCGCCCTTGTTTACGCAAATTTGGGGCGTTTAGCCCCCCAAGAGGCCATAGCGGAAATGCTGGTGATTTTTAGCCGTTATCGCTGGGATGAAGAAGAGAATTTAATTCCCGATATCGATCCAATCCGCGCCGGATTAATTGCCGATCATTGTTATCAAGTGCATCCGGAAAATCCTCGTTTATTAGCGATCAAAACTTTTCCCCGTTGGGATCGCTTAGGACAAAAAGCTTGTACTGCCTACGAAAGAATTTGTCACTGGATCGAAGGGATGAAAAAACGGCAGCAAGAAGCGAAACTTTTCCCGATTTTTGTCTTAAATCAAGCGATCGAAGAATTATTAAACGATGGGGAAAATTTGCCCTTCGATCACTTGGCAGCTTTGCGAGAATTAATGGAAACTGCCCAACATTTTTGGGAGATCGATCGGCGTTTGCGTGAGAGTGAACCCTCTTTTCAAAGTCCCAGCGAAACTATTAGTCAGTTTATCCAACTTTTGCGCCGTGGTACAATTACTGCTAATCCCTATCCTGTGCGACAATTTATTAAATCTTCCTCAGCAGTCACCCTAGGCAATATCTTTCAATATCGTTCTTTTCGTTCTAGTCATCGTTGGCATTTTTGGCTAGATTGTTCCTCCCCACTCTGGGAACAAGGAGGTGCTGCTACTCTTTTTGCTGCGCCGATTTTTTGGCGAGAAAGTCCCTATCAACGCTGGACAACGGAAGCAGAATTAGAGGAAAATCAGGCACGTTTACAGAGAGTTTTAAGGGATTTATTAGCAAGGGTAAGCGAAAAAGTTATCCTCTGTCACAGTGATTTAGGAGTATCGGGAACCGATCAAACCGGACAACTTTTATCCTTAGTACAAGCGGCAAAAGAATATGATTAAGGACTAGAACAAAATTAACTTCTTGGTTAGGAGAGGCACTCAGGCAATAGGCAATAGGCAAAAGGTGAAATAAATAATCAGTTTTTAATAACTAGATTTAGTATAAGGCCTTTTGGGGTTGTGAATTAAAAGCTACCACCCCCGAACCACAAAAGGGTTCTATCCAACGATCAAAGTTTTGCTGATCCGCTAAACTTTTGATTGATGATAGCAGTTTAGTTTTGATACCTTGACATTTAATCGGTGGAACAATGACGGTTGTTTTCATTAACAACTAATAAATAATTAAATGAATACACCGGGGGAAACATTGAAAATCTCTCCTAAAATTTTCCCTTGAGCTTTACTAATCGATCGCTTGCCATTAACAATCTCAGAAACCACACCCTTAGAACCAATTTTACCAACTAAATCAGCTTGTTTCATGTTGTTAGCTGACATTAAGTGTAATAATACTTCCTGCGGTGAAGCTGGTTCGGGTTGAGGTTGTCTGGCATCAAAATCCTTAATAATTGTCGCCATTAATTTAACCATTGCGGTTTCTTCTGGTAGTCGATCCTGTTTACTAATTAGATTAATCAGAAGATGACGCGCTTGCTCATATTCTTCCTCATTTTCAATAATCTTGGGTTGAAATTTAGTCAACAGTTGATTATAAGTATTGTCATCAAGTGCTAGGGTCATTTTTCTTTCGGTTAGACTGAACTTTTTAGGTGTGTTACTACTTAACTTAAACCAGCGATTTTAACCAACCGTACCAAGCATCTAAACCTTCTCCAGTGGTAGCGGAAACTTGAAAAACTTTCAGATTGGGATTAACTTGATAGGCGTAATCTAAACAGCGATCGAGGTTAAAATTAACGTAGGGCAGTAGGTCTATTTTTGTCAAGATCATGACTTGAGAAGCGTGGAACATATAGGGATATTTAATCGGTTTATCTTCTCCTTCGGTGACGGAAAGAATGACGACTTTGGCATTTTCTCCCAAATCAAATAAAGCAGGACAAACTAGATTACCAACATTTTCGATCATCACTAAAGAATTCATCGGTGGATCGAGTTCGATTAATCCTCTCTCTACCATTGATGCTTCTAAATGACAACCTGTTCCGGTGTTAATTTGGATAACCTGACAACCGGTTTCACTAATTTTTTGGGCATCATTAGCTGTTGCTTGATCTCCCTCAATGACACTGATAGGAATAGCGGTTTTTAAATCGGCAATTGTGCGAGTTAACAGGGTAGTTTTTCCCGAACCGGGGGAAGAAACCAGATTAAGGGCAACAGTTTTTCTCCCCTTCAACCAACCGCGATTTTGTGCCGCTAACAGATTATTTTTTGCCAGCAGATTTTGCTCAACTTGGAGAATGCTACCATGAATTTGAGCGTGAATTTCCGCGGGATGATGGGGATGCTCATGCTCGTGATCGTGATGGCTATGACTAATAACAGTACCATCGGCTAAAATATGTTCATGGGTTCCCGTTTGCGGATTAGTTACCGTCACTTCCGAGTTATCAGAACAACCACAGGTTACACACATAAGGATTCTGTCTCCAACGATTTGAGATTTAATTCTTGACCCTGTAAAATGACTATATTGCGACTACCACATCGATCGCAGATTCCGTAGGGATATTCTAGTTCTAGCTCATTTCCGCAATCTTGGCACTGTCCTAAACCAGAAATTTCCAGAATCTCTAACATTGCCCCCTCTACATTAGTACCTTGACAACAGGTATCAAAACAAAAAGCGATCGATTCTGGCATAATTGCCGTTAGTTTACCAATCTCTAACACCACGCGCTTAACTTTCATTCCTCGCGAGTGTTCTAAAGCAAGTTCAATAATATTTTGGGTAATTCCTAGTTCGTGCATTTTCAGTTATCAGTTATCAGTTATCAGTTATCAAGGAAATTTCAACTAAAACCCCAAAACCCCAACTATTTGAGGGTTCAAAACAGCAAAAATAAGGATTAAATTGCCTAAAATCTGTAAATAGACCATTTAATTGATTATTATTCATTTTTAATTCTCCTGACTACTGACTACTGACTACTGACTACTGACTCCTGACTACTGACTACTGACTACTGACTACTGACTCCTGACTACTGACTCCTGACTACTGACTACTGACTCCTGACTACTGACTACTGACTACTGACTACTGACTACTGACTACTGACTACTGACTCCTGACTCCTGACTCCTGACTCCTGACTACTGACTACTGACTCCTGACTCCTGACTCCTGACTCCTGACTACTGACTCCTGACTTCTAACCCTAACAACAAACTTTTTCAGCAAACCCTAATTAACATATTCTCGGTAATTGTTCACCGACTAACATATCGAGAATCCTTTTAGTGCCGAAAGCGGTTTTTAAGTAAACTAAATTGGGGGGAGAAGCGACGACTTCCCCGATACAAGCGGCAAAAATGCCGTCAGGATGGGAACGCATCACTGCTAAAACGCGATTTTCCGCCTCTGGTGGCACGACAAGGACTAATTTCCCCTCATTTGCTAGATAAAGCGGTTCTAAACCCAATAATTCGCACATTCCTCGCACTTCTTCCCGGATGGGGATCGCCGTTTCCTGCACCTGTATTCCCACCCCTGAACTTTGGGCGAATTCGTTTAAAACCGTGGCTAATCCGCCTCTAGTGGCATCCCGCATCGCTTTAACTTCCGGGCAAACTGCCAGAATTGCAGAAATTAAAGAATTCAGGGCTTGACAATCGCTTTCGATTGTGCATTGCAGGTCTAATTCGCCCCTGGCAATCAGAATGGCGGCACCGTGATTCCCCAGAAAACCGTTAAGCAAAATGCGATCACCAACTTGTAAATTATTCGCCCTGGAATTGATTCCGGCCGGAATTACCCCCACTCCAGAGGTATTAATAAATATTTGATCCCCTTGTCCCCTGGGAACGACTTTTGTATCCCCGGTGACGATTTTTACCGCTGCTTTGTCGGCGGCTATTTTCATGCTGGTAACGATGGTTTTTAGGGTGTCGATAGATAAACCTTCTTCGAGGATAAAACTACAACTGAGATAGAGAGGAATTGCCCCACCGACAGCCAAATCATTAACGGTTCCATTGACTGCTAAACTGCCAATATCACCCCCCGGAAAGAATAGGGGAGAAACCACATAGGAATCGGTGGTAAATGCCAAGCGATCGCCTATTTTAGCCAAATCTTTAATCTCAAATCGGGCTTGATCTTCAAGGGGTGCCAGTAAGTTATTATCGAAGTTATTAACGAATATCTCGTTAATTAAATCCCGCATTGCTCTGCCACCGCTGCCATGGGAGAGAGTGATATTTGTGTCGGTAATTTTTGTTTTTTTAAATTTTAAAGAAGCTGAAGGAGTGCTAGTCATAGGTGAGGTAGTAAGTTTTCGTTTTGGGTAGTCGGTGGTCGATAGCAAATTAGGTTACACTTTATCTTGATCAGAAACGCTGTCATAGCTTACTGCTAGATTATCTTAATGGGTTTCTGGTATTTCTCGCACTTTTTCTACAGTTAAGTCCAAGGCTTGAGCAATTTGTTCTACCGTTAAACCTAAAGCCAATAAACGCGGCACAGATTCTAGTTTACCTTCCAGTTTACCTTCCAGTTTACCTTCTTCTCGAACGTCTTGAAAATAACGGGTTTGTTTCAGTTCATCTAAACTAAACATGGCTTCTATCTCCCGGCGACTTAGACGTGGTAATTTATAAATAAGGATCGTTTCTATTAATTGTAGGAGGTTTTGCGGTTGGGTAAATTCAGTTCGCACTCGTTCAATAAGTTGTTTGGCTGTTGCCACTGCTTGATTTTCTTTAGCAATAATTAATTTTATAGTGGCAATACCGAGGGAATCTTGATTAATATCATCTAGTTCATCTAAATAGATTCGCGTCACTCTCCCAGATGTCAATAAGTCTTGATAACGTACAACCTGATCTGATTCTACCCGACGATGGGGATAAATGACCACCCCGCGCCAATCATTGTTAAAAGCAGTTTTACTGAGATATAAGAAGATTTCAGCAAAGAAACGGCCATAAAAATTCTGATCATCTTGAAATTGCACCTCGCAGAAATAAATAGGAATGCTAGGATCGGTAATATTGGGCAAAAATACGCCATCAATACGAAAAGCTAGTTGCTTGATTTCGACGGAATCAAAGCGGTAATTCTCGGCTTCTCCGGGGGAAAGGTTGATTAATTCAAAGAAAATTGACGGATAAGATTGAAAAAGATCATAAAAAATACTGTCGGTTTTCATGCCCGGACTTGTGGTGTAAACTATGCAAAAATATAGAGATAGAGAGTTTTCCTACTAATTAGCCTGATTATAGCAGTTATCTTTGCCAAAACAAATGCTAAAAGCTGGTCTGCAAAAAGCTAATAGCTAAAATAACTGACAACCGATCGAGTCTAAACATCTCCCCCATGTCAGGGCGCTATAGCTGACAATGAGTCGCTATAATAGAGTTCGCCGATCGCTAACTTCTCCCTCGGTAAAATCTCTATGACTGGAAGACTGAACAAGCTACAACAAGATTTAAAGAACATAGAAACGGAAGTGGCAAATTTAGCCGAAAGAATGCGAGAAAAATACCGAATTTATCTTGATTTACTCGGTGAATCTCTCTATAAACAGGCGATCGGGGCAGTGTATTATATCTGTACCCGTTACTATGGGGGGGAATTTCTGGCCCTCTCCCACAGCAATCGTCAGAAACTACAAGAGGAGATCAAAGCTCTAGGACAAGAGGCTAAAGCCAGTTTACAGCAATTGGGCGAGCAGAGCTTCGAGCGAGGGGCATTTTCAGGGGCAGGATTCTCTAAAAGTGCAGCAGAGACAGTTAACACCCCAGATTTCTGGAAACTTTTTCTAGACAAACGGGAAAATCTAGCCGCAACTGGAGAGATTAATAACCCCGATATTTTACTTTATTGTTGTCGAGTGCTGGAAAAAAACTGTGTCGAGATTCTCAATCATCTCTCTAAACAAATTAATCAGCAACTACAAAAAGCTTATATTCTTCCCCCTCATCTACCCAGTCAAATTATCGATATGGCAATTCAAGCGGGAGAAGAAGGACAATCCCTAGGTGGAGGAAATAATATGTTAAACATTCTAGTGGAAGCTAAAAACCCTGAACCAGAGGAAGAAAAAGATGAAGATGAAGATGATGGGGATGAGCATGATTTTTCAAGTGGCAAAGTCACTAAAGTAACGGCGATTCATCTACGAATGGCTGAACTGGAATTTGCTGATACGCGCTTGAGTGTGGAAAGAAATCAAATTCGCTCCCTTTGGGAACAATTAAATCGTCTAGGGGAACAATATCATCGTATTCGCAAAGAATATACTATCGCTCAAGCGGAAGCGGCATGGCGCAGTAGTTGGTACGATTAATCAGTTATGATCAAACAGGGGTATCAGGGAAGCATAATACTGGGAAATTTGGAATCAAGAGGCAATTATGAAAGGGGAAATACCCGACTGGGTGAGATTACAAAAAGCCTTATCTGTAGAAGCGGAAAAAGGTTATCCCGATCTTCAGGGAAATCAATACCGTTTTAGCGAGTTTTTCTGTCTTAGTTTCGGGGATAATCCTCCCGTGGGAATTTCCACCAGTGAGAGAAATCGCTGGCGAGAATTAGCCCAAAAATTTGCCCAATATTCCCAGTTTAATCCCAGACAAAGACAACAATTAGTCACCGAAACTCGCAATTTTTTACAACAATTACGGCAAACTTTAGAAGCAACCCCCACCCCAAAAGAACCAGCTGTGGCGAAAATTATTAATACCACTCCCATCACGGCAAAGGCTATTTCTCCACGGCAAGTTACCCTCGAACAACCCTTGAAATATCTAGCGGAAGTGGGAGAGAGAAAAGCTGGTCTTTTAGAAAAATTAAACCTCCACAAAGTTGAAGATTTATTATATTATTATCCCCGGGATCATATTGATTACAGTCGTCAAGTCAATATCGCTAATTTAACCGAGGGGGAAACGGTAACTTTAGTGGGGAATGTCAAGCGCTGTAATTGTTTTACTAGCCCCAAAAATACCAAGTTAGCTATCTTTGAATTGCTCTTACAGGATCGCACTGGACAGATAAAATTAAACCGTTTTTATGCGGGAACTCGCTATACTAATCGTGCTTGGCAAGAAGGACAAAAAAAACTCTATCTGGTGGGTTCGGTGGTGGCGGTTAGTGGTTTAGTCAAAGCGGGTAAATATGGGTTAACTTTAGAAAATCCTGAATTTGAATTATTAGACAGTTCTGGGGCAAGTATTGAGTCCTTAAAAATCGGGCGTATTCTGCCGGTTTATCCCCTCACCGATGGAGTACCCGCCGACCTAATTAGAAAGGCTGTAGTCGCCGCTTTTGGGGCAGTAGAGGCGATAAAAGATCCCTTGCCTTTCGGTCTAAGAAAACAATACGGATTAATCGATTTAAAAACGGCAATTACTAACATTCATTTCCCTAATAATGCCGAGATTCTAAGTCAAGCGCGACGGCGATTAGTCTTTGATGAATTCTTCTTTTTACAATTGGGTTTTCTGCGGCGGCGGCAACAGTATCGTCAGACACAGAAAAGTGCTGTTTTTAGTGCTAAGGGTCAACTAATTGATCGATTTAATCAGATAATTCCCTTTCAATTAACTAATGCTCAAAAACGAGTTATTGAAGAAATTTTAGAGGATTTAGATTCTAGCACCCCGATGAATCGTCTTGTGCAGGGGGATGTGGGTTCTGGCAAAACAATTGTCGGAGTTTATGCTATTTTAGCGGCCCTACAATCCGGTTATCAAGCGGCATTAATGGCTCCCACGGAAGTTTTAGCAGAACAACATTATCGTAAGTTAGTTAGCTGGTTTAATCTCTTACATTTACCCGTAGAATTATTAACTGGTTCCACAAAAACTGCTAAACGGCGAGAAATTCACGCCCAATTAGAGACAGGAGAATTACCACTTTTAGTGGGAACTCATGCCCTAATTCAAGATGCAGTTAATTTCCGCAAATTAGGTTTAGTTGTTATTGATGAACAGCATCGCTTTGGGGTACAACAAAGGGCAAGATTATTAAGCAAAGGAGAGTCTCCCCACGTTTTAACCATGACAGCAACACCGATTCCCCGTACTTTAGCTTTAACCCTGCATGGGGATTTGGATGTGAGTCAAATTGACGAATTACCCCCCGGCAGACAACCGATTCAAACCAGCGCTTTAAATGGGAATCAAAGAAGGGCTGCCTATGATTTAATTCGGCGTGAAATTGCCCAAGGCAGACAAGCTTATGTGATTTTTCCCTTGATTGAAGAATCGGAAAAATTAGATGTTAGGGCTGCGGTGGAAGAATATCAAAATTTATCAGAAAAGATTTTTCCCAATTTTAATATCGGTTTACTCCATGGTCGCATGAGTTCCGCCGAAAAAGAGGAAATCTTAACAGCTTTTCGCGATAATATTCTGCAAATTATTGTCTCAACTACGGTTATCGAAGTGGGGGTGGATGTTCCCAATGCCACGGTGATGTTAATTGAAAATGCCGAACGTTTTGGCCTTTCACAATTGCATCAATTACGGGGGCGCGTGGGCAGAGGTTCCCATCAATCCTATTGTTTACTTTTAAGTGGCAGTAATAGTGCTAATTCCCGTCAAAGATTGACGGTTTTGGAACAATCCCAAGACGGCTTTTTTATCTCGGAAATGGATATGCGATTTCGCGGTCCGGGGGAAGTTTTAGGACAACGACAATCGGGTTTACCAGATTTTGCCCTCGCTAGTTTAGTCGAGGATCAAGAGGTGTTAGTTTTGGCAAGAGATGCCGCCGAAAAAATTATGTTAGATGATCCCCATTTAATCACTTTGCCCAATTTAAAACAAGCCTTAGAAGCTAAATATCAACGGATGTTGGGAGCGGATATTTTAACTTGATTTAGATGTTCAGTAATCAGTAATACTAAATCCAGTTATTAAAAACTGATTATTTATTCTCCGTTTTGCATGAGTGCCTCTCCTGATATGTAGCCTATACTCAAGGGATTTAGTATTACTTCAGATCTGATTACTCAATCCAAGCTTTTGGGGGGTTCTACCCCCCAAACCTCCCGTTGGGGGGTAGAACCCCCCAAACCCCGGAGCGCATTAGTTTTTCGGTGGGATGCTTACACGCGGCTGCTGACACATCTGTAATAATTTAGGAGTCACTGATAATTGCTGATTGTCGGTATTTCTACAAATGTGAGATGCACCCAATCAGTAATCAGTAAACAGTAATCAATAATCAGCGAAAAGACAGCAGCAAACTGGCATTTGATGAGGCTCACTTAATACATACTGCTCACTCAAAACTCAAAACTCAAAACTTAAAACTTAAAACTCAAATCTGATAACTGATAACTGATAACTGATAACTGATAACTGATAACTGATTCAATTAACCAAATTTAATCATTTCTCGCCCTGCCATCACGGGTAATTCCCCTTTTAAAATCGGAATCAATGTCTCGCGAATTCTGTCCGCATCGGGGGGACAACCCGGCATAAAAATATCGATGGGAATGACTTGATGGACGGGCAGCACTTGATCTAATAATTCGGGAACGATACCGGGTTCTTCTGGTAGTTGAGGGGTGTTATCTCCTAACTCTAAATAAGCCCTTTTTAGCACGGGATCAGCAGTTCCCAACATATTCCGCATAGCGGGAACGTTAGCAGTCACAGCGCAATCACCAAAAGAAACGACGGTTTTGGTATTTTGACGGACTAGATGAATTAGTTCTAAATTATCCTGATTAGCGATCGCTCCTTCCACTAAACAGACATCGACATTTTCGGGATAGGTTTTCAGATCGCAGCCGACGGGACTATACACCACGTCAACTTTTTCGGCTAATTCTAACAGCCATTCATCCAAATCGAGGAAGGACATATGGCATCCCGAACAACCGGCTAACCAGACAGTAGCGAAGCGAATTTTACTCATAATTTTAATTTCTTGGTTGGTATTGTTGGCTGAGTTGCAATTTGGTCAAAAGGATCAAACGAAAAGAAATACTCTTTTAAGCTATTTTTGCCTCCAGGATAAACTCTTGCATTTTTTCCTCAAAGAAAGGAGCTATATCTAGATTTTTCCAGTCTTTAAGTAGCTCAAAAATAATCGCCTCCGATGCAAAATTTCCCGTATAGGAAATAAAAGAAAAAGGACGTTTGCCGAAATTGAGCAAACAGCTTAAAATCGTGCAATGGTCTTTTACTCCAAAACCAAGAGAACAGGTTTTATCTCGATCTTTTACTCGCCAATTATCAGCACTTTTGGCATAAATATCTAGGGCAACCAAAGCGGAATCCACCTCTCTAGAATATTTAATTAAGAGCGAATACAAAACCCTAGGCTCTTGACTGACATTAGACAAAATTTCAATTACCCGACAAGGAATACTAGAAAATTGCGCCGTCAAATTGGAGAGAGACTGACACATTTCTAGGGCTTGTAGAAATTGCGATTCGGGTGATGTGGTCATAATTATCTCGTTTGCTGAATTGAATCAGACCAAGGATATTGTTTTTGTGCCAGTAAATGCGCTTGTTGCTGCGAAAAGCCTCGATTAATCACTAAGTCAGATTCGTAGATTTCATGATTGAGAAACATCCGATCAAGATTATTCCCTTGAGCGCCAGCGAGTCTTCACCAAGCTGCTACCATTAAACCTTCGGGAAAAAATTGATATCGAGACACTTCCGATCCAAAAGCATAATCCTTGGCGCGTCGGATATCGATTTCCGAGATTTCGTATTGGGCAGCAATCCCTAGGATATCTTGATTATTACCCATAATCTGATCATAGTCCTCCCTTACCTTGGCGGTTAATTTTTGCTCGTAGATATCTAAATGCGCCCATCGATCACTATCACCCTCCATTGATTACTTTAACGCGTCCATTGGTGTTGAGTCCTAGCATTAACTAAAAATTCCAACTTCGATCGATCTTCCTCTTTTTCAGAAACGGCGGAACCCTTGCGGAATATCGCCCCGGTTGGACAAGCGGCAACACATTTGCCGCAGGAAGTACAGGCGGAAACGCTGCCCCAAGGCTGATCCATTCCCGCAATAATTTTATCTTTTTCGCCGCGATAAGCCAGATCCCAAACGTGCGCCCCTTCAATTTCATCACAGACTCGCACACAACGGGTACAGAGAACACAACGATTATGATCGATACCGAAAAGAGGATGGGAAATATCCACTTCTCGCTTGGGAAAACGGTAGGGAAAACGACTATGATCCATACCCACTTCGATGGCTAAATCTTGCAATTCACAGTTACCATTAGCCACACAAACCGCACAAACGTGATTGCCTTCAGCGAATAATAATTCCACTGTCATGCGGCGATATTCTTTCAGTTTTGGGGTATCGGTGTGAACCACCATTCCTTCCGCCACTTCCGTTACACAGGCAGGTAATAATTTATTAATACCTTCAATTTCTACCAAACATAAGCGACAGGCAGCCACTTCGGAAACCCCATCGAGATGACAGAGGGCAGGAATTTTTATTCCTACCTGACTAGCGGCTGCGAGAACTCGCGAACCCGCTTCGATCGCTACATCTTTACCATCAATGCTTAAAGTGATTACGGACATAAAAATTATTCTCCTTGAGGATAATATCCCTCTCCTTCCCATAGGCCACAATTTGTGGCCTATGGTGGGATTTTTACAGAAAGTTTTAACCTAGACAATCGGCTAAGTCTTTTGCGGGGGTGGTAATCGGCTGCAGGTGATAGGTATCGGAGAGGAATTTGAGGACGTTGGGGGAGATAAATGCCGGTAAAGTTGGTCCCAGACGGATATTTTGCATACCTAGATGTAGCAGGGTGAGCAGTACAGCGATCGCTTTTTGTTCGTACCAAGAGATAATTAGGGAGAGGGGAATCTCATTGACACTAACGTTAAAAGCGTTGGCTAATCCTAGGGCGATTTTGATGGCACTATAGGCATCGTTACATTGTCCCAAGTCCATTAGCCGGGGTAATCCTTCGATACTACCTAATTGTTTGTCGAAAAAGCGGAATTTTCCACAGGCAAGGGTTAAAACGATGCAATCTTCGGGGACTTGTTCCACAAATTCGGTGTAGTAATTGCGATCGGGTTTTGCCCCATCGCAGCCCCCAACCAGAAAGAAGTGACGGATTTTACCCTGTTTAAGGGCATCAACCACCGTATCAGCGACACTGAGAACGGTATTGTGGGCAAATCCCACCATTACCTGCCGAGGTTCGCTTATTTCAGTAAATCCGGGCAATGACTGCGCTTTAGCAATCACGGGACTAAAATCGATCGCACCGTCCACTGTTTCTAAGCGGTTAATATGGGCATAACCCACAGGTCCGAGGGTAAAGAGTTTACTTTCATAGTTTTCGTGGGGGGGCATGAGACAATTAGTAGTTAAAACTATTGCCCCCGGAAACTTAGCAAATTCTTTAGTTTGATTTTGCCAGGCGGTGCCATAATGACCGTAGAGATGGGGATATTTTTCTTTGAGTTTTGGATAACCGTGGGCGGGTAATAATTCTCCGTGGGTATAGACTGTTATCCCAGTATTGACAGTTTGTGCCAGTAAAGCCGCTAATTGTTTAATATCATGGCCGGAGACTAAAATGGCTTTGCCTAGACGCGGATTTAAGGGAACATTTGTCGGTATGGGATGACCGTAGGTTTCGGTATGACCTTGATCTAATAATTCCATGGCTCGCAGGTTTGCTGCCCCAACTTTTAGACAGATTGCCACCCAATCATTCAGGTTTAAATCACTGCGATCAATTGCCACTAAAGTCTCTTGGATAACCTGATAAACTGAGTCATCCTCTTGACCTAATTCCTGAGCGTGGAAAGTATAGGAAGCAAGACCTTTAACTCCGTAGATAGCGGTTAACTTTAGGGAAAAAATATCGAGGTCTTGTACTTTTTCAATTAGTTCTAAGGATACTTCTTGACCTTGGCTGACTAGGCTCTCATTAAAATTAGGCTGATAGTTAGCAAGTGCAGACCAGTCCACCGATCCCAATTGTGCTTTTAAATTTTCCCGAATCTCTAAACAACGCTGAATATAATCGGTAAAACGTCTTTGATCGAAGTTCACATTGGTCATGGTGGCGAAAAGCGACTCGCAGGTAAAAATATCGGCTTCGCGAGTAGATATTGCCGCTTCTTTGGCTTTTAAAACCACCGATGCTAATCCCCGCAGACAATAAACTAATAAGTCTTGAACGGCGTTGACTTCGGGACTTTTTCCACAGGCTCCCCACTGATGACAACCATTACCACTAGCGGTTTGTTCGCATTGTTCACAAAACATAATGTTTCTCTCTTTTTTTCAGTAGATTGACAGATTGTTGCGATTTTTTTCTACTAAATTTAATTCTGCTTTTTTGAAAGTTAGTTATCGGCCCTCACCCAGCAAGAATTATGGATTTTACGACTGGAAAGCTTGTCTTGACAGCCTCTACTCTCTGAACTATGTTTTTATTCTCTCACTTTTTTTGCCGGTTGGGTTCTGATTTTAGATTTCCTCAAGAATTACCGATTAAACAATTATTTAGTTGTCTTATTAAATTAAGTATTTTTGGTGATTTTTATGATATAATGAGCGAGATTTTCGATTTTTAGCTGGGTATTTGCCAGTGTCATAGCAATCGGTCTCCTGATTAGGATAGAAAGTTGGAACTTAAGAGTTATTATCGCCTAACTGTGATGATGGGATTGCTTTCGACATAGATAGTTATCTCTTTTTTTATTTACTTAACTTAACCGATTATCTCGCCGAATCTACTCAAAATCTTTATCTGTTTTTGCCAGATACTGATATTTGACATCAAGACTGATGAACGATTTATTTTATTAGTGGTATTCCGAGATCTTTGCAGATTTTATTAGCGAGAATATCCCTAATTTCCGTATGTCTTGGAATCGCAGATCTTTTATTTAATTGGGGGTTAAACCACCAAGAATGGCTAGGACTTGCTGAAAAAGTATGGGCGAAGCATTCGGATAGAAAATCTACGGTTTCACCGATAGGTTATTGTCCGAATGCTTCGCCCCTACAGGACGCAGGCCGATGAAGACGCAAGGTTTTGAACGACGATTCTCTCAAAATCTTGCACCTGTGAGAGCAAAACAGAACCCTAAAACTCTTACCTCGTCTATATTTAACATTTATTCAGCAAGCCCTATCTACCAATCTATCTGAACAGGATATTTTGCTAATATTGAATCATGGCTAATCAGTCTAGCATTTTCAAGATTAGCTTGAGCAACTAACAAGCGGTCAAATGGATCTTTATGGATGTTAGGTAAAGTATTTAAAGCTAAAACATGGCTGACTGTAATTGATAAAAGGCCAATTTGGTTAGTTTCCTGCTGAGTATTAATCATTTCTGCTAAAGGTATCTTGAGTGATAGTTTACCTAGTTGTAGTTTGATTTGCATTTCCCAAATACTTGTAATACTAAGTAATAGCGTATTACTAGGATCTCTACACAGTTCTAAAGCTCTTTGAGAGAGTTTTTCTGGTTCGCTATCCCACCAAATAAATGTATGGGTATCTAAAAGAAATTTCATGATTCACCTGTCCAAAATTCTTCAGGAAGTGGCTCATCAAAATCTTCGCTAGTCCTAATTTTTCCAGCGTGTAGTCCTGGTTGTCGTAACTTAGGAGAAGGAGTTTCAGACGTTGTTTTTTCAGTATCTCCCCAAGGAATTAGACGAGCTACAGGCTTGTTTCCTTCGGTTATAATAATTTCAGTATCTACCTTTATTAAGGCAAGTAGTTCTTGTAAAGTTAACTGTACTTGATTGAGATCAATAGTTTTTTTTGACATGAATAATTTTCTCTCTTTATTTACTTCACAAAATAAAACAGGATTCAGTGATAACTGCCTCACAAGTTAATAAAGGTTTGGCAACTTTTTCCCATTGCTGAATTGACCAATTGTGATAATTATCACTCCGGTATGTCTTGGAATCGCAGATCTTTTATTTAATTGGGGGTTAAACCACCAAGAATGGCTAGGACTTGCTGAAAAAGTACGGGCGAAGCATTCGGGCAATAACTTATCGCTGAAACCGTAGATTTCCTATCCGAATGCTTCGCCCCTACAGGACGTGATCGATAAACTGTTTGCGTTTCATACAACAATTTTCTCTTCTTGGTAGTTTCCCTTAGTAGCGGCAATTGCTTCCTGTTTATTCAATTCTAATGCTTCGCTAAGAGTAATTTTTAGGCTTTCTAATAACTGATCACGAGATGCTTCTTGACAGTTAACTCCCGGAATTTCTTCTATCCAACCAATCCACCAATCTCCGTCTGGCTGAATGATAGCTGTGTAGGTGTTAGTCATAGAATATCTCCTTAGCTAAAATACAAATATATATTATTATACTCGATTTAGGAAACTCTGAAACCGCTCATCTCCCCGAATCTGCTCAAAATCTTTATCTGTTTTTGCCATATCCTGATATTCGGTATGGAGGTTGTTAGTCAGGAATTATTGCATCAATCATTTCTCTCCGATTCTTGCGATAAATATAGAAATCGTTATCTAAAGTCAACACAGAACTGCTTTCAATTAATTCAGTCATCCTCACCAAACAAGCATCAGCAAAAGACATGGGAACGGATTGATAACGCTGTCTTAATTCTCGGATGACTTTGACTTCATCATTTAGGCTAAAATCTATTTTAATTGTTCCCCGTTCAATTAAAGACATTATTGCATCTTCACTCCCATAAACATCTTGTAAAATAAAACAGGATTCAGTGATAACTGCCTCACAAGTTAATAAAGGTTTGGCAACTTTTTCCCATTGCTGAATTGACCAATTGTGATAATTATCACTCCGGTCGAGAACGGCGACTAAGACCCCCGTATCTAGAATTACTCTTTTAAGCATATTAGACTAGATGCTTCTTTTTAAATTCCTTCTTTTTTAGGGATAAATCTCCTTTACCACTGTCTAAACACCCCACTAAGTCTCCGGCTGATTCTAAAGCAGAAATTTCTCTTTCTCCCTCATGAATTGCTGTCTTATCTGCTTTAAGTTGCAAAAATTCAATAAACTCTATTACTTGTTGTTGTTGTTGTGGGTTGAGGGTTTGCAGTTTTTCTAAAATGGTTTGTTGGTGGGTGTTTGCCAGTGTCATAGCAATTGTTCTCCTGATTAGGATCGAAAGTTGTGACTTAAGAGTTATTATACCCTAATTCTGATGATAGGATTGCTTTCAACATAGATAGTTATCTCTTTTTTTATTTACTTAACTTAGCAATGATTGAAACCGCTCATCTCCCCGAATCTGCTCAAAATCTTTATCTGTTTTCGCCATATCCTGATATTCGACATCAAGATTGATGGCGCGTTGTAAGTTTTCGATAGCTAATTCCACATTGTTTTGTAAGCCATAACAGCAAGCTTTATTGTAGTAAGCATTAGCATAATTTGAATTAATTTTAATAGCTTGATCCCAGGATGCGATCGCTTCTTCTAATCTGCCTAAATTACCTAACGCAACCCCTCGGTTAGTCCAAGCTTCATGCTTATCGGGTTTAACTTCTAAAGCTTGATCGTAGGATGCGATCGCTTGTTCAAATCTGCCTAAATTACCTAACGCAACCCCTCGGTTGTTCCAAGCTTCATGGTCATCGGGTTTAATTTCTAAAGCTTGATCGTAAGAGGCGATCGCGTCTTCAAATCTGCCTAAATCATCTAACGCACTCCCTCGGTTGTCCCAAGCTTGATGGTAATCGGGTTTAAATTCTAAAGCTCGATCGTAGGATGCGATCGCTTGTTCAAATCTGCCTAAATGACCTAACGCAATCCCTCGGTTGTACCAAGCTCCATGGTAATCGGGTTTAAATTCTAAAGCTCGATCGTAGGATGCGATCGCTTCTTCAAATCTGCCTAAATTACCTAACGCAAACCCTCGGTTGTACCAAGCTTCATGGTCATCGGGTTTAATTTCTAAAGCTTTGTCGTAAGAGGCGATCGCTTCTGCAAATCTGCCTAAATCAGCTAACGCAACCCCTCGGTAGTTCCAAGCATCATGGTCATCGGGTTTAATTTCTAAAGCTTTGTCGTAAGATGCGATCGCTTCTGCAAATCTGCCTAAATCAGCTAACGCAACCCCTCGGTTGTACCAAGCTTGATGGTCATCGGGTTTAATTTCTAAAGCTCGATCCCAGGATGCGATCGCTTGTTCGTATTCTTTTCCCATTTGATGAATTAAGCCTTTTTTATGCCACAATTCAGATGCTTGAACAGGATCGAGAGATGGGGAATCGCTTAAATAGGCTTTAATTTCGGCTAACTTTTCCTGTCGTTGTTGGGGAGTAAATTGCTTATAGGTATCGAGATCGCCGTCTAAATAAACCAGTCTTCTAATTTCTCTTTCCAATATGTCCTTATCCGTCGGAAATTCATAAACTCCCGAATACCAATCAAAAAAATCCGACGCACGACGAATAAAATACCGCAAGGCAAATTCCGGCAATAAGAATACTAAAGTAAAGGGAAATTGCCGCTCAAATCGCTCACGGGATAGGTTTAAATAGCCTAAAATCTTAGGAACTCCGGCCCAGGTTCCCCCATAAACTGGACTTTGACTCGACAAGAAATAGCCTTCACTTTCCGCTTCTTCGTAGCGCAGTAGTGCATTTTCTAAACCGCGCACAAAAAGAATGTTTAGATTGGTATAATTTGGTAGATCGACAATTTTCTCATACAAATTATCGGTTTCTGAATCAAGTTGCAGGACTTGAATATTTTTATTAGGTAAATCTTGACTGACTCTCCGAATAATCTCATCAGCTTGCACGGGAGAACAGCGAACAAAGAGTAAATTAAAGCCATTTTTTCGTCTGAGCGATCGCAGTAATGATTGATAGGATTCTGCTGCTGTTAGGGGTTGCTCTTCTCGCAATCCTTCAAAATCCGATTCCTGAGAGTTAGTTAAGGGTTTTACTTTTGGGTTTGTCATTATTATACTCCTCCCGGTGTGGGTTGGCTGAGGATTGCGTCTTTAAACTCCTTAATTTCGGTAATTAAAGGATGCACATCATACCAACTTTTCAACTCTGCATCTGCATCAAAATAAGCATATTGTAAAATACAACGATTGAATAATAATTTACGATGAGCTTCATCATTTTGAATTTCGTTGGTACGATATACCTTAGCCAGAATTTTCCACTGCTCGTGTTCTACTGTTCTCTGATAGACATCTCTAGCTTGAGTTATTGCTCTTTGAGCAGCTTTTGCGGTAATAGGTAAAGCATCCACATGATCTAAAGCGGTTTGCATTAATAAAATTAGGTTTCGTACATGACCTCCAGTCATTAAACATAATCGCTCTAGAACTTCTTGACTTTCAAAAATATCTGTTTCTAGCTTTTTCGTCGGTAAAAATTGCTGCGTTCTTTTCTCAATAATAGCCTTAATTTTTGCCATACCATCAGGATTAATAGTACGATCAAGATTGCGGATCATAATCATCGGTAAAACCATCGGGTCATTATCATAAATATCCCGTAGATCATTGGCCCGATTAGAATAGGCCATTGAAATAGGTATAGTATAAATCAAATGACAATTTAACCCCTTTAATTGATTAGCTCGATCTAAAAAAATCTCATCATGATTCGTTTTATGATCTCGCCGATTTATCGGTACGATGCGATCTAAGTTATCAACAATTACCACTAATTTTGTTGAATCATCTAAGACAGTTTTGCTATTATCAATAAACTCATTTAGTGCTGTTAACAGGGTAACAGTATGAGGATTGATTTTATTTCTTATTTCTTGTCTTTGACTGGGAATTGCCCGAATCGCCGCAGACAATTTACCAAAATATTTAATCAAGTCTCCCGTTTCTAATTTGACATCTTCCACTTTAATCTCTGTTAAAGCTAAATCAATTAAATCCTGCCAACGAGATTTTATCCAGTTTTTTAAGGGGGTTGAATTAGCCTGTTTTAGTTGTTCTAACAAATGGCGCGTACAGGCAATGAGAATATCTGTATATTGAGCATCTTCTGGATCGATATCGTCTTCATCTGCCGCAAAATAAACAACAAAACAATTTTTTTGCTCTAGATATTTTTGGCTCTTCGGGAATTGTTATGCAAATAATTAACTTAAAATAAAATTCGATGAGAGCGCCTACGCTCAAAAGTAGCTGAAATCCATACAGGGAAGGACTTAAGGCACAAACAGGTTAATACCAAAAGATAGACAATT
>NZ_JAPZRB010000056.1:0-10332 GCF_027531105.1 Microcystis sp. LE18-22.4A | reverse complement strand
TGAAAGTTTAATTTTCCCTGAATCTTTCTAACAGTTCTGAGCGAGATAAATTGGCCAGAGAAAGAAGTAACCCGGTGCGTTCCGAGATGGGAAGTTGGGCAATCTGTCCCACCAGACCAGATAATTCTGCATCTAGGGGGCCAAACCGTCCTTCCAGAAGACTGGTTATCAGCGATAGTTGTCCTTCTAAACTGCCTCGTTGTATCCCTTCTTGTATCCCTTCTTGTTTCCACTCTTCTCGTTGTTGTAAATAAGCTGGTGATAGGTTCATAATCTCCTCCTGTTCTTCGGCACTTAAATTGTCTCTTAATTCCAAACTCTTGCGCCAGTTGGCCAGAATTTCCAGTAAATTCTCTTGGAAAGGATTACCTTCAGGCAATTGCACTAATTCTTCTACTGCTCGTTTCTGTGTCCCTCCTTTCCCTAGCACCCTCAACCATAAAGTCTCCTCATTGACTGGTAATTGATGGATGGCGACGATTCCTGTTTTGAACAGGCTAGGGGAAAAATAAACTCCTTTTCCCCACTCCTCTTTCATCCCCTCTTCTGGTAGGAATGAAGGGGGGATTCCCACGACTTCTTCAATCATTCTCCCCGAAAAAGTAGGCGTTAAAATCCAGAGAACTGGTAGTTCAGCTTCGGTTAGAGTTTTGTTTGTCCGTTTCGCCTTCCTCAAGACCTCGCCATGAACCGCATATAACTTTGAGATGCAACTGCGAATCTCTACCTCGGAGGGTGGGTTACGGAAAGGTTCAAATAAGCAGCAAGTCGCCGCCATTTTACCGAGTAACCCCAAGGGTAATTCAGTCCTTGATGCTGAACTGGCTGGTTCAAACCAGACATCGATTTCTTGGACTTCACTCTTGACTTTCTTGCTCTTTTTAATCGTCCCTAGAGACGCTAAGAGTTCTTCTAAATATTCCTTGGCAAATTGGTCGTGAATTTGGCGAGTCATTGCAGGGGATAATTAATCCGAGAAAGTGCATTAACAATCTTGTTAGATCATAGCAAGTTTTGAGAATTTATCTTTTTAATCAACAGCACCAGTGTGCGAACCAATCGGCTCTCTTATTCTTTGTGTGACAAGTTTAACTTATATAATAGCGATCGGTCTTTGTGTCCTTTGTGTCTCTGTGGTTCTTTACACTCACTTGAGCGCAAGACTGTATCTTAGAATACATTTTACCCACCAAACCGAAGAGAGTCACCAATCTTGCTTAAAGGCCCCTTTTCAAGTTCCCAGAGCTTAGTCACCAATATGGCGAAAGTGACGGAAAAGGGATAATCTGCAACTCAATTGCCCAAAATAAAGGCTAGAATCGAAATATAGTATCGATCGCTACGGATTTTTCATGAATTACAGAAAATTTTGCTTGGCTTTTTTGCTGTCCCTTATCCTCATCAACACCGGATTAGTTATGCCTAGTTACGCAAACACAAGAGAATTGAGGACAATTACCGTAACGGGAGAAGGAATAGAAAATATCGCCACTTCTCAGGCAGTAGTGCGCTTAGGGGTAGAAGTTCAAGGCAAAGAAGCGGGGAAAGTGCAGCGGGAAACCGCCAATCGTAGCGATGCGGTGGTTAAATTTCTCCGTTCCCGTCAAGTGGAAAAATTGGAAACCACCGGCATCAGTTTACAGCCCAATTATGACTACAGCAACAACCAAAGACGTTTAATCGGTTATATCGGGGCTAATTTGATTAGTTTTCAGATCGATATAGCCCAAGCGGGGATTTTAATCGATGAAGCGGTGAAAGTCGGGGCAACACGCATCGATGGGGTCAGTTTTACTGCTGGAGAATCAGCGATCGCAGCTGCCCAAAGAACCGCTCTCATCAAAGCCACGGAACAAGCTAGAGAACAGGCGACAATCGTGTTACAAGCCCTCGGTTTAGTGGCGAAAGAAACGGTTTCTATCCAAGTGGGTAATACAGGTAATCCCGTGCCAATAGCCCGCTCAGAAGCGGTTTTTCGGAGTGCCGATGCTGCCAGTAGCCCGGTTATCGGAGGGGAACAAACCCTGCGCGCTGCTGTCACCCTCGAAATTAGCTATTAAGATAACTTTCAGCTATCAGTTATCAGCCTGGGTTTTTTTGACCGGAAATCTTGGATACAGGCTGATAAAATCAACGCCGATGTTCGGAAACTCTAGAAAAAACTGTCCCCCTCATCCGTGAATTATCCTAACTTTTTACCCACTGTTAGCGAGGGATTGAGCGAAGATACCTCCCTTGCTCTCCTCGAAAATATCCAGCAAATTGCCATCGATAGCCCCATCTATCCCCGATCGATTCTAACCACCTATAGTCAACAAGGGCAAGGTCAACCGCCTTTTGTCCTCCTGCACGGTTTTGATAGTTCCCTGCTGGAATTTCGGCGTTTACTACCTTTCCTCGCCCAAAATAGGGAAACTTGGGCGATAGATCTACTCGGCTTCGGTTTTACTGAGCGATACCCAGATTTAGAAGTATCTCCCGAAACTATTAAAAGCCATCTTTACCATTTCTGGAGAACTGCGATCGCCGAACCGATAATTTTAGTCGGTGCTTCCATGGGGGGTGCAGTGGCCCTCGATTTTGCCCTCTCCTACCCAGAAATAGTGGCAAAATTAGTCCTCATTGACAGCGCAGGACTAGCTAATCCCCCAGTTTTGGGTAAATTGATGTTTTCGCCCCTCGATAAGTGGGCAACTAATTTTTTAGCCAATCCCCGCGTGCGCCAAAATATCAGTCGTACCGCCTATTTCGATCAAACTTTGGCCACTGTTGATGCTTGCACCTGTGCTAGTCTGCACCTGAATTGTCCCCACTGGAGTGAGGCTTTAATCTCCTTTACCAAAAGTGGCGGTTATGGGTCATTTTTGCCGCAATTAAGCCAAATAAACCGAGAAACGCTGATTATTTGGGGAGAAAACGATCAAATTTTAGGCACAAAAGACGCGAAGAAATTTCAGCAGGCTTTACCTAATAATCAACTGGTCTGGATTCCTCGCTGTGGTCATGTTCCCCACCTCGAAAAACCGGAACTTACCGCAGCTGCGATAGTTAAATTTGCGAGCTAAGAACTTATAATAGGATTATTTGACCCTATAGTGCCAACTTTTATGAAATTTTTGCCGATCGCTCTCGGTACATTCAGCCTTCTGAGTTTATCTGTCAATATTCCTGCTACCGTAGCCACACAACAGCTTTTTTGTCAAGGCCGCATGAATAACGGTTGGTCCTATTCGGCAGAATTTCTCAATGGACGTTTTGAACGCATTCGCTGGACGCGTTCCGGTCAACCTCCCCAAGTTTCTAGCCTTAGCTTTAAAAATACTAACAACAAAGGACAACCGATTTATCGTGGCAGTTTATTCGCCGCAGTCAGTGTGACCCTGATAGACTTATCGAAAGGAGATGTCCGTCCCGGTTCGCAAATTTCCGTGGGAGTGGAAGAATGGGGTTGGTCGCGGGGAAACTGCGCTCTTTCTAACCGTTGACATCCTCACCGCCGTAAACGGACGGTGATTCCTCACCACGCTACCTTTTTAGGGTAGTCGCGTCAATGGGGTTAACGCTTCACAGGATGCGGCTTCTTTAACAGAAGTCTTACGCTTTCCGACCCGTCCGTTTAAAGTCTCCGATTGCCCACCGGCGACCTTGATATTTACCGCAGCATTGATGTCTCGATCATGGAAAGTCCCACAGAAAAGACATTCCCACTCACGGATATTTAACGCTTTCTTACCGCCGATATTCCCACAACAGGAACATCGCTGAGACGTTGGCTCCCATCGGGAAATTAACCGAAAATCACGCCCATATTTATCAGATTTTGCTGATAGCATATCTCGAAAAGAACGCCATCCTAAGTCTGATATGGCACGGGATAACTTCCGATTTTTAACCATTCCCGATGTGTTTAAATCCTCTAAAACTATCGTTTGATTTTCACGAACAACTTTAGTGGATAGTTTATGCAAGAAATCAGTGTGAGTGTCCTTAATCTTTGCGTGGATTTTAGCCCCTCGTTTTCTGGCTTTTTCCCGTCGTTTACTTCCCTTCTGTTTTCTAGAAAGGTTTTTCTGTGCCTTTCTTAGTCGTTTCAATCGTTTCTTTAACGGTTTTGGTGCGTTTATGGCTCTTCGGTTTGTGTTATGCAATGGACGGGGGTTATAAGGGATGGAACCCTTATAGAGAAAGGCATTTAGCGATTTTTGTCAATTGTTTTTTATCTAGAGCGAACTAATCAATTAAGTCTCTTGCCAGATAAGGATTTAGTCGATTTATGCCCCCCTATCGAACCATAACAAGTAACGAAGAGCCGCGTTTATTTTCTCTCCTGTTGAGAGAGTCGCAAAAGTAGCAATTCCTAGATCTGAACTTCCCCCATACATATATACCATAATAGCCGAAAACCCTTATCCATCAATGGATGCACCCCTTAACTTTCCTTAATGTACCCATGTAATTTGTAACATTTCTTAATGGACAAGAATTCTCTCCATTTGCTAAAATGATAGCCATGTATATAGAAAAAGTTCCTAACCGTAATTCCCCCCCCGCTGTTCTTCGACCAGATTCCTATCGAGAAGGAGATCAAGTCAAAAAAAGAACCCTTGCCAAAATCTGAAACTGGCTCTCAAAGGGGAAGTCCAGTCATAACTTCTACTGTTTCTCCCGCTTGTATAGTAGTTTTACCCTGGGGAATTATGGCTAAAGCATTAGTACCCGCTAAATTAATTAAATTAGCCGAATTGTGTTGTCCGGGAGCAAGTTGAAATTGATAAACTCCCTCGATAATTTCTATTTTTCCCCAGAGATAAACTTCTCTTTGTCCCTGAGATTTGAGAGTATCGCGGGTGACAACTCGCAGAAATTTGTTCTGATAATCTGTCAATCCCGATAATTTTTTAATGGCGATTTGCACGAAGCGCCAACAGGAAACTAAAGCAGAGACGGGATTACCGGGGATACCAAAGTAAACACAACCGTTAGGAAAAGTAGCAAAGGTTAGGGGTTTACCCGGTTGAATAGCAACGCTGCCAATCAGAATTTTTCCCCCTAATTCCCCTAAAATTCCCTCGATATAATCGTAATCTCCCACGGAAACACCGCCGGTGGAAAGGACGATGGCACTAGAATTAATGGCTTTTCTGATAGTTTCTCTGAGAAGATCGGGATTATCTTTGATTATACCTAAAGGTCTGGGAATTGCCCCTAAACTGGCGACAAATGCGGTTAAAGCGTAGCGATTTGAGTCAATAATTTGACCTTTTTGGAGGGTTTCATCGGGATTAATTAATTCATCTCCCGTGGAGAAAATTGCCACTTGGGGACGGGAAAACACTGTTAATTCGGTAGCTTGTGCCGTGGCTAAAACCGCTATTTCTGGGGAATTAATGGCAATACCAGCTTTTAATAAGGTATTTCCTGCTTGATAGAATGTGCCGCGTTGACGCACGAAAAGACCTATTTTTTCGGGAGGGATAAGAATCACCACTCGCTCCCCTTGTTTTTGAGTATTTTCCTGCATAATAATCGTATCACTGCCGGCGGGTAACATCGCTCCCGTAAATATTCGCGCTGTTTCTCCTGGTTGAATAATTTTTTCGGGGACTTTGCCGGCGGGAATTTCGGCGATAATCTTTAAAGTAACGGGATTTTCTGGTTTAGTGTCTTTGACATCTTCGTAGCGGACAGCATAGCCATCCATAGCAGAATTATCCCAATAGGGAAAGTCTAAATCACTGCTGATATCTTCGGCTAAAATGCGCCCAAAAGCTGCCTCTAGAGAAACTTTTTCTGTTTCTTGTCGGGGTTGAATTTGAGTTAAAATTATAGATTCTGCTTCTTTGACTGAGTACATGGATTAAACAAACAAATGAACCGATTAGCTAGATTAAGGGTGGAAGATATACAAGCTTGGGTCGGGGAAGTGCATTTATCGGATAGGAAGGGTCAGACTCCCTATTATATACCGGTTTTGAACCAAGTTCATCCCGAGGTTTTCGCTCTCCAGATTCACTGTCTTGAGGGGGAGATTTTGTCTTGGGGAGATGAAACTGTAACTTTTCCTTTGATGAGTGTGATTAAACCTTTTTTGTTATTATATCTTTTAACTCATTTGGGGGAAGATGCTGTTTTTCGTCGCGTGGGAAAACAAGCTTCTAGTTATCCTTTTAATTCCTTAACTCAACTGCAAGAGGATTGCGGTTTTCCCCGTAATCCTATGATTAATAGTGGTGCGATCGCATTGACAGACTTATTAGCAGGAGAAACGCCAGAATCTCGCTGTGAAAATTTGCTTTTATGGTTAAATAAAATGGGTAATTGTCAATTATTTCTCGATCACTCTGTGCTTGATTCTGTTCACTCTTATCCTAATGCACACAATCAAGCTTTAAGCTTAGAATTAGAAAAAAATGGTTATATTAGTCATCGTTATTTAGCTCTAGAAACCTACAATCGAATCTGTTGTTTATCTGGAAAAATTGCCGATCTTGCTAATTTAGGTAAGTTGATTTTAGCTTCTTCTTTTGCCGAAATTATTCTAGAAATTATGACTAATTCTGGACTCTATGAAGCTTCCGAAAAATTTGCTATTGAGGTGGGTTTTCCCACTAAATCGGGAGTTAGTGGGGCCCTATTATCAATTGTACCGCAACAGGGAGCGATCGCTTGTTATAGTCCTCTGTTAAATGAGCAAGGTAATTCAATTTTAGGACTTAATTTACTAACACATATCAGTCATTTTGTCAAGTAAATTTAATCTATGAAAATAAGTACCGTGAAAACTGGGAGGGATAAAGTTGATTTTGTCAAGGATTGTTAAGATGCGCTTACCCTGATAATTCCAGTGATCAATTGGCTATCCTGATCATCTCTGGTGATTTTCCCGCAGCATAAATATCCCACATTGTCCGATAAGCTTTTTCTAAATTGCGGGTAAAAAGAAGGGTATCAAATAACGGATAAGTCAGACGATTTTGGGCTAGTTTCTGTTTAATTTCCTGCAATTTATCAGGAGATTTTGCTAAATTAATCGCTAAATTTTTATACTCCTCTAAATTCTTAGTAATTAATTCAGGTAGGCCAATAGCTGTCAGTAAACTAGCACCAACACGGGAAGGAAAAGTTGCACTTGGACAAGTTATAATCGGTAAACCTGCCCATAAAGCATCACTCCCAGTAGTATGAGCATTATAGTATAAAGTATCAAGAAATAAATCAGCTAGTTGATGCCGCGCCAAATGTTCCGGCTTAGGTTGGAGATGGGCAAAAATTAAGCGATCGCCGTCAATTCTTCGCGCTTGTGCTTCCCGACGTAGATTTGCTTCAGCTTCAGCTACTCTCGAAAATAACCATAATACACTACCTGGAACATTGGCCAGAATTTCCATCCATACAGTGAATATTTGCGGCTCAATTTTATAGGTGTGGTTGAAACAACAAAAGACAAAACCCGATTCAGGAAGACCATAATGGGAACGAGTAACAGGTTTAGATGATATAATTTGTTGATAATCATTAGCCTGATAACTATCCGGTAAAATTACCAATTTTTCAGTAAAATTATCAGCAGACTCTGGTGGTGTAACTATGGCATCACCAATAATATAGTCGATAAAATCTGCTCCCATTGTCCCCGGATAAACCAAATAATTAACTTGAATCGGTGCAGGTTTTAAAGCCAATATTTGTGTCCGCGCTTTATCAATATATCCCATCAAATCCACTAAAATATGCACCCCATCATCAAAAATCCGTTGTGCAGATTCCGTAATTGATAAAGTAGCAATATCATAAAAGCGATCGCAATCATTAGCAATGCGACGACGATATTCACTACCATCATCAGGACCATAGGAATAGGCAATTATTTCAAAGTTATTGCGATCATGTAAACCAAAGACACTTTGCATCAAATGACTGGTGGGATGATTACGAAAATCATGGCATAAATAACCTATTTTTAATCGTCCAGATCGGGTGCGGGAATGGTTAAAGTTGAGGGGTTTAGTCCCTAAGGCTAATTGTCTTTTAATCTCTTGAGCATAGTTACAAGCCACTTTTAACTGTTGACTAGCAGACCAAGGTTTATATAAGCTATCAAAGGGAGTTACTGCGGTAGATTTTCCCTCTTGTAACTGGTTTTCGGTTAATTGCCAAAGTTGGATTAAATCAGCTTCTCTTGTCTCCCAATTACAAGTCATTTCCTTCATAGAAAATAAGCAAGCAAAAGCCTCTGGGGAATTAGGTTGAATGGCTAAAGCTTGCTTAAATACGCTCATAGCTGCTTCTACTTTGTCCTGTCTTCCTAAAGCTAAAGCCAAACTATTATAAGCTTTAATATACTTAGGATTAAGCTTAATTGCTGTTTGAAAATAAGCGATCGCTTCTTCAATTTTTCCCTGTAGTTGTAACACATTGCCTAAATTAAAGTGTGCTTCTGGATAATTAGGGTTTTTCCTGATTGCTTCTTGAAAATTGACCACAGCATCCCCTAACTTATCCTGCATTTGTAAGACTAAACCTAAATTATTCTCAGCAAAAGCATAGTTTTGATTGCCACAAATAGCTTGGTTAAAGCAAATAATCGCCTCGTCTAAATCTCCCTTGCTAACTGCTATTATTCCTAAATTATTGTGGCTTTCTGCATAATTAGGATTAATCAATAAAGCTTGCTTGTAAGCCAAAATAGCTTGATCAATTTGTCCTAAACTATCCATGATTACCCCCAACTGATGCCAAGCAGCTGCATATTGGGGATATTGATTAATTAATTGTTGATAGAGAGCGATCGCATCTTCAAGCTTAAGCTGTTTTTGCAAGGTGTATGCTTGCTGATAAAGGGTATCTGCTGGGGAAGTATCAGGCTGATTATTTGCTAGATTTCCTCCAACTAAAGGAGAAATAGGATCAAGAGTAATAATTTTACTGATGTCATCATTTTGAAATCCTAAAGCTTGGGGACGTTTAACTCCTTCTAAGACTTGTATATCATAAAGTTCAGTCACTTCACCTTCTAAGCGTATCCAGTGAACAACTTCACCTGTTTTCAAGTCAATAATTAGCAGACCACAGCGAGGATCTGCTTCTTTAGCCATTAAATTATCATCTAAGATTAACCCCGAAAAAGTCTTATCTACCCCACGATTTTTAGATAATCCAACAATGGCATAATTTCCGACAAATGCTAAACCGCGCAGAAAACCAGGACAAAAAGTAACAGGCTCAAAAATGCCTTTGTCTTGATCAATATAACCAAAGTAACCCGTACCCGCATTTAATAACCATAACTTACCCTGATAAAATCGGGGAGAATGAGGCATAGATAAACCAGTAGCAATTACTTCATTAGACTGAATATCAATGACACAACCGCCAGTTTGTCTTCTGTCTCTCCACCCATCCACCACATCTGATTGACTACAAGCGGTAACATAACGCGCCTTCCCATCTACCAAAGCTAAACCATTGAGATGACAACGATCTTCATTGACTAAAGCGGAAATAAACGACGGTTTCCATAGAGGAATACAACTATGGCGATCGCTGACTGTCGCCAGACAATTTAACATCGTACTGATAAATACAATTCTTTCAGAGAGATTTTCTATTGCCAAATCGTGAATATCTAAATCCCCAGTAGTATAACTAATACGGGGGATATAAAGTTTATCGTAACCATCATAAAGTTGTTCGGATGATAACACATTATCTAGTTGCCAGATTTGATAGCGGGAACTAAGATAAATCCTTTCTGGGGTAGCATATAAACCCATGGCGCGGTCAAATATCCGCTCAAATCCCGACATCCCCCTGTGGGGGTTAACTCCTAAAAACATCAGTCGAGAACTTTGATAGGTAGTAAAAGCCAGACTAATCTGCTGAGACTCTAACCAATCGATGAAGTTACGGGAAGCAATTATCTCTACGGGAATAGATTGATTAGTATTGGGAGTTGATTGATTCATCATAACCACAAAGACACAAAGATTAGCCAGTAGGGTGTGTTAGCGATAGCATAACGCACCAATTTAATGATAGAGGTGGTGCGTTACGGCGGATTGTTAATTTTGGTTTTTTGACCGAATTGATGGCCGCAAATACGCACCCTACACCTAAATTAGGTGTGTCAGTCCACTACGATTTATGTTTTTGTTTGAGCGCGATCGTTTATAATCAAAATATCATTATTTTGGGTTTGCTGAATAAGTACGGGCGAAGCATTCGGATAGAAAATCTACCTTTTCACCGATAGGTTATTGTCCGAATGCTTCGCCCCTACAGGACGCGGGCCGATGAAGACGCAAGGTTTTGAACGACGATTCTCTCAAAATC
>NZ_JAPZRB010000476.1:0-39667 GCF_027531105.1 Microcystis sp. LE18-22.4A | reverse complement strand
GCTGAATAAATCTAAAAACCTTGCTGGATAAGACTTTTAGACTTTTTGTCAATCCAAAAGTACCGGCCGTGGGAGTGAGCGGGGGGAAAATTCAGGTACTTTTTCCCTGAAAATTAGGTAATTGACCAGATGAAAATCGGTAAAACCCCACACCCCACACCCTGCCCCCACGAAAAACTTTTTGCCGCAAACCCTATTTAGAGTAAAATTTCCCTGTGTTGAATTGCTAATTTATGGGCGGGAAAACCTTCGTACTCGGCTAAAGTTTTCGTGGTTTCTTTTAACTTTTCAAAGCCTTCAGGGGTGACATAAGCCAAAGTGGAGCGCTTGAGAAAATCATAAACCGAAACCGCCGAATAGGAACGGGCAAAACTTCCCGTCGGCAGCACAGCATTGACTCCGATGGCGTAGGTAGCCATAGAGGAAGGAGTATGATTTCCCAGGAGAATTTCGCCAGCATTTTTAATCTTGCCCAGAATGGCAAAAGGATTACTAACTAAAACCTCTAGATGTTCCGGGGCGTACTCATTGACAAAATCGAGGGATTGCTGCAAACTATCGGTTAAAATTATGCCCCCATAGGCGGCTAAACCCGCCTCACAGAATTCCCGTCGCCAATCCGGGAGTTTTTGCAGGTATTCCTGAGCGTATTCACTAGCAGCGATCGCCAAATCTTCACAGTGGGTGACTAATAAAGCTGCCGAATCCGCCCCGTGTTCCGCTTCAATTAATAAATCCAAGGCCGCTAAACGGGCATCGGTGGACTCATCGGCCAAAACTATCGACTCACTTGGACCGGCCGGCAAACCCACATCCACAGTACCGAACAGTAACCGCTTGGCCGCCGCCCCATAGACGCTGCACGGACCGGTAATTTTGTCAACCCTTTTGATATTTTTTGTTCCCAAAGCCAAAGCAGCGATCGCTTGTACGCCCCCTAATTTATAAATTTCTCTGACTCCAGCCATCTGCGCCGCCACCAGAGAAACGGGTTCCACGTTGCCCTGTTTATCGGGGGGAGTGCAAACGACAACTCTTTCCACTCCTGCCACCATTGCCGGGATGGCTAACATTAACATCATCGAGGGAAAAGCACCGCGGCCCCGGGGAACGTATAAACCCACATTGGGGATAGGAGAGATTTTTTCGCCGGCAAAGACACCGGTTTCAATTTCTGCCAGTAGTGTTTCTTCCGGCATTTGGCGACGATGTACCTCTTGAATATTCCGGAAAGCCTGTTCAATGGCAGTTTTTACTTCCGGTTCAATTAAATGAAAAGCCCGCTCAAATTCTGCCTCGCTGACTTTGATATTTTCTACCGTCGCACCTTCGTAGTCAAAACGCCGCACATAGTCCACAACGCCGGCATCCCCCCGTTCGCGGATGGTTTCTATGACCGTTTGAGCGACTTTGAGGGCGTTATCAATATCTAACTCGGCTCTTTTCTGAAGTTTTGCCCGTTCTGCGCTACTTAATTGCGAAAGTTTTAATATTCTAACCACTATTGCTGCTCCTACTGCCCCCCGTCCTCTCAAGAATAACGGGGAACTGAATCTTTATTTTTATTGTAACCTTTGGGGGAGTGCCGGCTTTTCAGTGATCAGTAAACAGTAACCAGTAATCAGTGAACTGAAAACTCACATCTGATAACTGATAACAAAGGCCGAATCTAAAACCTAATTTGTTAAGCTAAAAGCTTTATTGCCAGATTCTTTCTCTTGCCTCTTGCCTCTTGCCTCCTGCCTCCTTGGGTATAATGCAGATCATGTTTAAGCTCTCTTGCTGTTCTGTAAATGCGATCGCTCTTGGTTTATTATGGGGGGCGATTGGTCCGGTGTGGGCAGAAACGGAGTTAGACCTAGACCCGAAAATTCGGCAAGAAAGCCCAGTTTTAGAGCGTTGGTTAGAAAAAATACCCGATATCGCCGAAGATATTCGCCGCGATCCTAGTTTTCGCACTCGTATCCGTTTAGGATATGCAGAGTTTCCTTCTACCGATAATTCCAGTGGCGTGATTTTGGGGGTAGAAGATGTGTTTTTCGGTCAAACCAGTTTAACCCTAAGCGGCGATTATCAGACGGCTTTTAACGGCAAAAGGACGGCAATAGGAGCCAATTTACAATACTATCTCCTCCCTTTGGGTGATTATGTCAATCTGGCTCCCATGGTGGGCTATCGTTACATTCAAACGGGAAATTACAGCACCGATGGGCTTAACTTAGGATTAAAGCTCAAATTAGCCCTTTCTCGCACGGGGGCAGCAGATATCACCGTCAGTCAGAGTTTTATCTCACCGGGGGGTGCTAACGAGGTGGGATTGACTACTCTTTCGGTTGGTTATGCGATTACCTCTAATTTACGTTTAGCCGCCGATATTCAAGCCCAAAATTCCCGCGCCCGTAAAGATAGCTCCCTAGGAATTTTACTGGAATGGCTGCCCTAATTAGGGTTTGCGGCAAAAAGTTTTTCGGTGGGGGTAGGGTGTGGGGTGTAGGGTGTAGGGTGTGGGGTGTGGGGTGTAGGGTGTGGGGTGTAGGGTGTGGGGTGTGGGGTGTGGGGTGTGGGGTGTAGGGTGTGGGGTGTAGGGTGTGGGGTGTAGGGTGTGGGGTGTAGGGTGTGGGGTGTGGGGTGTGGGGTGTAGGGTGTGGGGTGTAGGGTGTGGGGTGTGGGGTGTAGGGTGTGGGGTGTGGGGTGTGGGGTGTGGGGTGTGGGGTGTGGGGTGTGGGGTGTGGGGTTTTACCGATAAAAACTCACACCTGATAACTGATAACTGATAACTGATAACTGATAACTGATAACTGATAACTGTTCACTGATTAGGTACTAAAGTATTTAGCGGTGGGGTGATAGGTGATAATGGCGGTGGTGGATTGTTCTGGGTACAATTGTTCGCTTTCGTCCATAGACATCCCAATGCGATCGCATCCTAACAGAGCTAGTTGCTTGTATTGATCCTGAATATTGGGACAAGCGGGATAGCCGAAACTATAGCGAGAACCCTGGTAACGCTGTTGCAGTATATCGCGGATATTATCGGGATCGAACTCTGCGAAACCTAACTCGCGACGGATGCGGGTGTGGGTCCATTCGGCCATGGCTTCGGCGGTTTGGACAGCCATGCCGTGATAATAGAGGTATTCGGTGTATTGGTTGGCATCAAAGAGAGATTTAGCGTATTCCGTGGCGATTTCCCCCACTGTCACTGCTTGCATCGGGAAAACGTCGATAATACCGGATTCCTGCGGGGCGAAAAAGTCAGCAATACAGAGACGACGAGCGGATTTCTGGCGAGGAAACTCAAAAATGGCGATCGGTTGCAGATTTTCGGGTTTTTCGCCCGCTTGTATCGATTCGGGATCGTAAATTAACAGGGAATTACCGGACGACTGACAGGGAAAATAACCATAAATTAATGTGGGGTTTAGTAAATTTTCCTTGACAATTTTCTCTTTCCATGCTGCTAGAATTGGATGAACTTTTTCCTGTAAAAACTGGTCGTATTCTTGCTTCGATTGGCTTTTTGGTTTGCGGAATTGCCATTGACCGACAAATAAAGCTTGTAGGTCTAAATACCAGAAAACCTCCTCGATGGGAATTTCTGCTGCTGTTAATATTTTAGTACCCCAGAAGGGCGGTGTTGGTCGGGGAATATCAACTGCCACCGCTTCGGACCGACGGGTATCAATAACTAATTCTTGGTTGACGCTGCCATCGGTAAAAATAGTATCGGGATTAACCTCTAATTCTTCTGCGACAACCGGGGTTTTTTCTGTCTCGGCACACTCCGCTAAAAAGCCTTTGCTATCATCCCATTGACCCCCAGCTTTAGCGGGCATTAATTTATCCATAAAATGCAGGTCAGAGAAGGCATCTTTACCATAGATAACCTGTCCCTTGTAGGTTTTTTGACAGTCATCATGGACAAATTTGGGAGTTAAAGCTGCCCCGCCAAGGATAACGGGAACGGTGATTCCTTTTTCGTTAAAAACCTCCAGATTTTCCTTCATAAAAGCCGTTGATTTCACCAATAAACCGCTCATAGCGATACAATCGGCTTTATGTTCTTTGTAGGCTTCGATGATATTTTCTACGGGTTGTTTAATGCCCAAATTAATCACCTTATAGCCGTTATTTGTCAAGATAATATCAACTAAATTTTTACCAATATCGTGAACATCCCCTTTAACTGTTGCGATAATAAAAGTCCCTTTGGCATTATTATCCCCCTCTTTTTTCTCCATAAAGGGTTCTAAAAAAGCAACAGCTGCTTTCATAGTTTGGGCAGATTGGAGAACAAAAGGTAACTGCATTTGTCCTGAACCAAATAACTCACCCACTACCTTCATCCCATCCAGGAGGAAAATATTAATAATATCTAGGGGTGGATAGTCCTGTAAAGCTTGATTTAAAGCCTCTTCCAGTCCCAATCTTTCCCCATCAATAATATGCTGTTTTAATCGTTCCTCCACGGGTAAATTAGCATTACTAGAGGGGTCTTTTTTAGTAGTTTTACCCGCAAATAATTCGGTTAATTTGGTCAGGGGATCATAAACACATATATCGCCATCAAAACGACGATTATTATAGATTAAATCCCGACAAATTTGCTGATATTCTGGTTCAATTTTTGCCAGAGGAAGAATTTTATTAGCGCTGACGATTGCCCCATCCATCCCCACCTGCATCGCTTCGTTGAGGAAGACGGAATTTAATACCTGACGCGCTGCCGGATTCAAGCCAAAGGAGATATTAGACACACCTAAAAGAATGTGACATTCTGGCAATTCTTGGCGAATTCGGCCCATTGCTTCGATGGTAGCCTTACCATTTTCTCGGTCTTCTTCGATACCGGTAGAAATCGGTAAAGCTAAAGGATCAAAAAAGATTTCGTAGGGAGGAATTCCGTATTCTATCGCCGCATAATAGGCCCGTTTAGCTATCTGGAATTTTTTCTCGGCAGTGCGTCCCATTCCTTCTTCATCAATGGTTCCAATTACTACCCCCGCGCCGTATTTTTTCGCTAAATCCAAGACTTGATAAAAACGCGGTTCCCCGTCTTCGTAGTTAGTAGAGTTGAGGATACATTTACCCCCCGCTACTTTTAACCCCGCTTCCATTTTTTCCCATTCGGTGGAATCTAACATTAAAGGTAGGGTGACATTATTAACTAAACGAGAGGCTAATTGGTGCATATCGCGCACCCCATCCCGGCCCACATAATCGACGTTGACATCGAGAATATGCGCTCCTTCTTTTACCTGAGCTTTCGCCATAGATACTAAACTATCCCAGTCTTCAGCATTGAGAAGTTCCCGACATTTTTTAGAACCACTGGCGTTTAATTTTTCCCCGACAATCAGGAAAGAATTATCTTGAATATAGGGTTGGGTACTATAAATAGAAGCGGCGGAGGGTTCATAATGATAATGACGAGATTTCGGAGTTAAACCTTGACATAGTTCCGCTAAAGCTTGAATATGGTCGGGACGAGTACCACAACAACCGCCGATAATTTGTACTCCCAAATCTTCGATAAAGTGCATTAAAGCCATTTTTAATTCTACGGGAGTGAGGCGATAGTGCGCTTGACCGCCGACATTTTCCGGTAAACCAGCGTTAGGAATACAAGAAACAATAAAAGGGGAATTTTCCGAGAGATATTTAATATGGGGTTTCATCAAATCGGGACCGGTGGCGCAGTTAAGTCCCAAAATATCGATTTTATAGGGTTGTAAAATAGAGACAACGGCGTTAATTTCCGTTCCTACTAACATCGTTCCCATGGTTTCCATCGTCACCGAAACCATTAGGGGCAATCGTTGACCTTTTTGCTGAAATACTTCTTCAATAGCATTTAAAGCCGCTTTAATTTGCAGGACATCCTGACAGGTTTCTACTAATAATAAATCTGCCCCGCCATCGTACAGACCCTCTACCTGTTCCACATAGGCATTTTTGAGCGTATCAAAGTCTATATGACCCAAAGTGGGCAGTTTTGTCCCCGGCCCCATGGAACCCGCCACAAAACGGGGTTTTTCGGGGGTAGAGTATTTATTAGCGCAAGCCTTGGCCAGTTCGGCGGCGGTTTTGTTGAGATAATAGGCTTGATCGGCTAAATCGTACTCGGCTAAAACTATCGAGGTTCCCCCAAAGGTGTCGGTTTCAATCACATCCGCACCCACGGCTAAAAAGGCTTCGTGGACTTTGGCTACGGCGCTAGGTTTAGTATGGACAAGATACTCGTTACAACCTTCGTATTCTGCCCCACCAAAGTCCTCGGCCGTCAGATTTTGGCTTTGTAGGGAAGTTCCCATCGCCCCATCAAAGACGAGGACGGGATGCTTGGGGCCGTTGAGGTAGTCGAGAAAGGGGCTATTCATAGAGAGATTTACTGCTATAGCATTTTGAAAGTTTATTGTAATACGGTTACTAGAAATCTGCTATGGTCGGCATTTCAGTTATCAGTGATCAGTTATCAGTGATCAGATTTGAGTTTTCAGTTATCAACTAGAAGAAACAGGTCGGCAAGCTGTTGGGAATTTTAGTACAAATGCTCAACTATTTCTCCCTGCTATAGTCAACAGCCTAGCACCAGCGATCGAGAAAGCCAATCAATCTAATTTTGTAGAACTAGACGGGCTAAACCAACTCCGGGATAATAATTACCGAGAATTTGTTGATAATCTAGGCCTTTTTCCGCTAATTTATAAGCCCCAGTTTGACTCATGCCGCGACCACCGTGGGCCCAAGCGACAATTTCATCGGTGGCAGCATAAAGAGACTCGACTACACCCCCTTTATAGCTGAGAATCTGCCCAGCAGTGGCATTAACCGCTTGGTGAGTCGATTGATACTCCGAGCGAATGCCTTTATATACCTGCCAGCGTTGGCTATTGCCCAGATGAAACCAAGCATTAGCGGGGCGGATTATATGTACTAGGGCGTAGGAACGAGCGGCGATCGCCTGTGCCTTTAAAGCGTGCATTGGCGCAGTGGAGTGCATTTCACTACCCACCACACTATAGAGATAGGCCTCTAAATTAACATGATTGACCACTAACAAGCGATCGCCTTGGGCAACAAGCAGCACTTTGCCCCGATACCAACTATCATCCACATAAACTAAACCATCGGCACTGGTGGGCTGCACAAAAATCACCTCTGGCAGCGATAAATCGCCCATTTTTAAGCCATTGGCACTTGGAATGACCGGTAAACCCTCGTTAGTGGCAATCGTTTTTAAACCGCGACCTTGGCGATCGGTGATCACCGCCGGCCCGTTAACTCCAATCAAAACACTGGCCACATCCCTTTTGATCGCCACGCGAATTTCTAGGACCGGCGGCGTATAATTAGCGGGAACCGCTAAAGGTTGTCTAGTCACTGGTTTGGCAGCAGCAGCGGGGGCAGTATTAGGGGCAGTATTAGGGGCAGTATGGGCCGATGGTGCTAATTTTTTCGGCGCGGAGGGGGAAGATTGGGGAGAGGGGGATAGTTTCGGCGATGGCGCGGTTAAGGGTACGATCGGAGATGGGATAATAGGAGCAGGGGAGGCAGCAGTCTCTAGATTTGCCTGCGCTTGCGGGGTTTCTGGTTTTTCCTTGGCTAAATAAGTTAAGAGAATTGGCGTAAAAGTGGCGATCGACAGCAAAGGAACGGCACAATGACGCAGCAGGGAAAAATAGGTACTAGCAGCAAATTTCACTTTAATCACACCATCTTTAATTTTCTTATCTAACTTTATCATTCCCCTCTCAGGCCGGGCAATTCTAGAGAAAAAATCTCGTATTCTTGAGCTTGTTAGGACAAATAAGGCTGAAATAGTCAAGAAAAGCCGAAAAAATCCTGATAATTTTTTTTATTTATGCCCACTGATTTGTTCCTTTCAGAGCAAATTATACAACAGAGGGAAATAGGAGAGTAATGATTTTGTAGGTACTGATTATCTTGATACTCAAATTAGTTGACAGAGATGTTTAAGGATTTTGAGAACCTCATATAAATCCCCCGGATTTCTCATGGCAAATAAACGAGAGGTTCCGTATAAAGGTTTACCGTCCCATAATAATTTAACAAATAAAAACTCGGAACCATTGGTCAACATTCCATAATTAGGACGGTTGGGATGAGGATTGACCATTAAATAAGCTAATAATTGCGGTAAACCTACTTCAACGGAATAAATAACCCGTTTTGATTCAATAATCATTACCCATAATTGCTCTTTTAGAATTAAAGTATCTAACCTTCCCTTAATTATTAAATCTTGATCTTCTGTAATAATTTCAACAGACTCTTCTGCTTTAATGTGAAAGGGAAATAGATAAAAGTTACCAATAAATAATAATGGGTCTAAAACCGTCATCCTCACCGAAGTTTCTAAAAAGGGAGGATAATTCAATAAGTTAAAATAACCTGTTTTGATTTTATCTAACAATTCTTTTTCTTGTTCAGAGATTGCTTCTAAGTCTTGCTGCCATTCCCCAAAAAAATGCTCATCTTCTATAAACTCTAGTTGAAAATGATTAATTAAATCTCTGAGAGTGACTTCTTTTGCTTGTAAAATTTGAACCATATTTACCACCTTAATTAAGACTTACGTTAACTGAATTGATAGCCGCAAACACGCACCCTGCGCCCAAACAATCCCTACTCCCAAAACCCATCCTAACCCTCCAGCAAACCCCGCACCTCCTCAATCCCAATCCTCAAAATATCAGCCACAGCAACGAAAATCTCCTCATCAAACCGGGTTCGTAGCGATCGTGAATTGGGATTCTTAGTTATTTTAATAAGATTATTTCAATTTGATCAGGTTAACGGTAAATGAATAATTTGGTTTTCATATTCATTGTCAAAAGAGCCTTTAGCAATTACAATTAATTCTAACAAATTATCACCAACACTTAAATCTTGATTGAGAATAAAAATTCCAGGAACATGACGATTTTGCCTGAAGTGAGCTATTAAATGAACGGGCATAGAGGCACGATTATTTGTCACTAAAATAAAACCCATTACCTCACACCAAATCAAAATTTCTGGATCTAATGTACCTAATTTTGGTGTATCTGGTTCACCAACTACTCGAACAATGATTTCTGGTTCTCGGCGACGCAATTGTTGAGGATACACCGAATTAACATTTTCATCAATTAAATATTTCAGTGTCATTACCTTGCTGTTTGGCTGTTATTTCAGCTTTCAATTTTCTCAGTCGTTCAACCGAAGGCGGAGGATTTTTTTGCTGTTCTTCTCGCATTTTTCTTCCCCATTCTAGCCAGTCGGTGATGTATTGACTCACTTTTTCTTTTTCATGAAGATAATAAAGAATCGTCGCATATACCTGTTCTAGGGTTAAAGACGGATAAGTATTGGCAATTTCTTCGGGAGTTCTCGCTTGGTAAATAAAATCGTATAAAATGGTTTCAATACCGATGCGGGTTTCTTTTAGTCGGATATCGTTAGGGGCAAGAAAATTAAAATAGTCTTCGAGTTGCATGAGTTATCCTAATTGAAGATTCAAACTTCACTTTGTTTTCTAAGTAACATTGTTATCTTAATTATACTTGATCGTTGCCAAATAGTGCGCTCACCTTGGGGTCTTAATTATTGACCTCTCCCCTAGACCCTCTCCTACAAGGAGAGAGGAGAAAGATTTAGCGAAGAGAGCGCAACAACAAACCTGGTTCGTTATTCTCCCCTTCCCTCCCAGGGAAGAGGAGTTAGGGGGGTTAGGTCAAACCCATCAACTATCATGATAGAATAAAAAAGCGAGATAGAGAAATTATAATGATTAGAGTTTATGCAGATACATCAGTATTTGGTGGTGTTTTTGATGATGAATTCCGAGAGGAAAGCCTAACTTTTTTTGAGCTAGTTAGGGTCTGCTGAAAAAGTTTTTCCTGGGGACAGGGTGTGGGGTGTGGGGTGTGGGGTGTAGGTTTTTACCGATTCTCATCTGGTCAATTACCTAATTTTCAGAGAAAAAGTACCTTAATTTTCCCCCGATCACTCCCAGAACTGGTACTTTTTGATTGACAAAAAGTCTAAAAGTCTTACCCAACAAGGTTTTTAGATTTATTCAGCAAACCCTAGTTAGAGGAGGTAAACTAAAACTGATAACTTCTTCAGTTGTTTTAAGAGAAATTGAACCTGCTCCTGAGAAGGTTCGACAATTTTTTTGCAGAGGTTATAACCTATACAGAGTTAGTTGAAATTACTGAATCTGCTTTACAACTGAGGCAAGCTTATATTGATTATGGTGTGGTGACTCAGAAATCAATGTTAGATGCGCTTCATGTTGCTTTAGCAAGTGTTGCTGGATGTACCATGATTGTCAGTTGGAACTTTAAGCATATCGTCCATTTTCCAAAAATTCCTCTTTACCGAGCGATTAATGTAATCAAGGGATATTCACAGCTAGATATTTATTCACCTCTGGAGGTTATTAATTATGAAGGTTAAGCAATTTGATTGTGTGGAAATGAAACGGTTGAGTAGCGAAAAAATCTATGAAGACATTAAAAATATGAAAATAAAGGAAGAATTAGCCTATTGGCAACAAGCTACTAAAGAGTTAGAAAACCTCCAAAGTCAATCATAGTTTAGCGAAGGGATCGCAACTACAAACCTGGTTCGTTATTCCCCCCTTATTTCGCAGGGAAGGGGGGTTAGGTCATTCGGGCGATTTTTCATGTTGGCAAGGTCATATTCTGGTTTCATGGTTTTATTATCGATAATGTTTACTTTCGTTTTTATCCGTAAAAGTCCTCATTTAGAATCTGTTCAGGTGTGAAAGGACAAGCGAGGGGATACTCACTTTCTTGGGGAATACGAATACCAAATTGAGCGCGTTTACCCTGTTTGATGGCGACTTTACGAGCGCTGGAATAGGCTTGTGTGATGGAGATTAAGAGATAAGATTTAAGAGAGGGAGTCTTAAGTAAATCATCTTGAACGCGCTGGCGATGCTCATCTACTGAATTATACCAACTTGCTTTCATTGTCTCAGGAGCATCATGCTGTATCTTTAATTTGAGTAAGTGAATCAACAAGACCATTAAGTTGCTCTCTAAGGCGCGTTTCTCTGACTTACCCAAATCTTTTAACTCCTCAATTAAGTTTTCTATATCCAGTTGTTCAAACTGTCGATTCTGTAATTGATGAATAGTTTGCTCAATCCACAACTGAAGATCTTGTTCGTAAAGTGTTGTGGGATTTTCTTGAATGTCCGATTGTTTTAATAAGTTCATTTGGCTTTCATTAAGTTAACGGTAGATGAATAATTTGGTCTTTATATTTATTATTATACTTGATCTTTACCAGATAGTGTGATCGCATTGGGTTCTTAATTATTGACCTCTCCCCTGGCCTTTCTCCTACAAGGAAAGGGGAGAGAATTTAGCGAAGGGAGCGCAACAACAAACTAGGTTTGTTGTCAAGGCTCTCGCCCGAACAAGTTTAACCTGTTTTCTTTAGATAGTGAGGAGCTAAATGGACATAACCCTATTGCCCAAATTGGGTAACTTATCTAGAATAAGTATATGAAGAGAGGAGGAGACGTGATGGAGTATCAGAATTTTTCGCTCATTAAAGAAGATATTCAGGCTGATGCTTGCGGACGGATTAGCCTTGGGACTCAATGTAGCAACCGTCACTATCGGATACTGATGAATACAAGCGGGGAACTTCTTTTGGTTCCCATGGTGGCGATTCCAGAGGGAGAACTATGGGCTTTTCAGAATCCTAGTGTCCGCGAGTCGCTCAAACGGGGGCTCGCGGAAGCCAGCACGGGAGATTTCGCTGAAGAAACAGTCGATTTAGACGCTATGCTTGAGTTTGCTGCATCTATTCCTGAAGAAGTCGAGGAGTAATTGAATTTCTCTTTACGACAGACACAGGAAGCTCGAAATACTCTATCTGAATTGCGAGCAGAAGCGGAACAGGCTCAAAAGACTCGCCTAGCTCAAGGTAGGACAAAAGCATCGAAACAAGAGGGTCTCTACAAACAGGTAACAAAAGCCCTCAAGCTCCTCAGTACAAACCCAAGACATCCGGGACTAAAAACCCACGAATTTAATTCCCTCGACAACCCTTATGATTCAACACAGAAGGTTTTTGAAGCCTACGCCCAACAGAATACACCGGGAGCCTATCGAATTTTCTGGTGCTATGGACCTCATTCGGGGGAAATCACCATTCTCGCTATTACACCTCATCCGTAGATCACAACATTGTAGGGGCGAAGCATTCGGGCGATAACCTATCGCTGAAACCGTAGATTTCCTATCCGAATGCTTCGCCCTTACTTTTTCAGCAAGCCCGAAATAGTTAGCGCTGAAGCGCAACAACAAACTAGGTTCGTTATTCCCCCCTTATCAAGGGGGGCAGGGGGGATCGAACCTAAAATCCATTTTTAATTTAATTATAATCAGCTACTTACGTTAACTGAATTGATAGCCGCAAACACGCAGCCTGCGCCCAAAACCCATTCTAACCCTCCAGCAAACCCCGCACCTCCTCAACCCCAACCCCGAAAACAGAAGCAATACCGACAAGAATCTCCTCATCTTGCGTTTGCCAATAAAGAGCAACAAGACTAGGCAAAGAATAGGTTTGTACACTGTAACTATCGTTAAATTCTGCCCAAATTTGTAAGGCTTGCAGGTAATAACTTTTGGCTTGGCTCAATTCCCCAACTCCTTCGGCTACCATTCCCAACTGGTGCAGGGTGCTGGCTTGGGAGAAGCGATCGCCATATTCAATGTAGATCTCAATAGCTTGCTGGTAGTAGCTTCGGGCTTGCTCCCATTCCCTCAATTCTTGCGCTACCCTTCCCAAATGGTGCAGGGTTCTGGCTTGCCCGTAGCGATCCCCATATTCAATATCGATTTCAATAGCTTGCTGGTAGTAGCTTCGGGCTTGCTCCCATTCCCTCAATTCTTGCGCTACGATTCCCAACTGGTGCAGGGTGCGGGCTTGCTTGTAGCGATCCCCATATTCAATGCAGATCTCAAGAGCTTGCTGGTAGTAGCTTCGGGCTTGCTCCCATTCCCTCAATTCTTGCGCTACTATTCCCAAATTGTGCAGGGTGGTGGCTTGGGAGTAGCGATCGCCATATTCAATATCGATTTCAATAGCTTGCTGGTAGTAGCTTCGGGCTTGCTCCCATTCCCTCAATTCTTGCGCTACCCTTCCCAACTGGTGCAGGGTCGTGGCTTGCTCATAGCCCCCATATTCAATAAAGATCTCAAGAGCTTGCTGGTAGTAGCTTCGGGCTTGCTCCCATTCCCTCAATTCTTGCGCTACCCTTCCCAACTGGTGCAGGGTTCTGGCTTGCAAAGATTGCTTAACTTGACTGTAACTTTCACTAATTGGCTTGAGTAATTCGAGGCTTTTTTGGTAAATCTCTTTCGCTTTCTGATAATTTTTACTTAGTAAATATTTGTTTCCTGCCTCAGCAATTGTAGCAATGATTTCTATTGCCACCTGCCCTTGTTTGGCTTCAGGGGGATAGTTTTCAAAAGTTTCGAGAACGAACTCTAGGAGCTTTAAATTAGTCTGAGTATCTTGGTTTAAATCCAGATAACCATGCAAGCAAGTAATAATACTAAATACGCTTTCTTGCTGATTGAGAGCGATTTGCAACGCATTAAACAGATTTTCATACTCCCAGCGACAGAACAATATCCCCCACTGCTTCTCTTGCGGATTTTTGGAATTTAGCAAGTTATTATAAGAACCTGCCAAGTCTCGGTAATGATTCTTAAAACCCTCCCCAATTGCTGCTTGTGTCTCTGGTGCTAATTCCTTTAACTTCGTTTTTAGGAAGTAGGGAAAAATGGGTTGAATCGTCAGAAAATCTGGCATTTCTTCACTCATCGGCGAAAGCAAACCCCAATGAATCGCTTCTTCTATCGCTGCATCAAATTGGTCAAACTGATAGCCTTGTAAAGGTTCTAATTGCTGTAGTTGTTGGCTATAATTAGGAATATCAGATCGATCAATAAACCCACTAAAAGGTGCTAAACAGAGTAACAACTTCTGCGCCTCCTCCGACAAATTACTGTGGGAATATTCCACACATTTGATGATATTATTAGTCTTATCCTCATCCCCCACATTAACTAACTCCGCCAACTGTAACCCTTGCCAAATCTCCTCCGGTGACTGTCGCTTCAGATTCGCTAATACCACTTCCATCGCCAACGGATATCCCGCCAACAACTTCATCAAGCGCTTAAAATAATCATCCTTTTTAATCGCATTTTTCCGACTCTTCGCCTGACGTTCTAAGATTCTCTCCGCTAATTCAGTTCTCGACTCTTGGTCTAATCCTTGTAAGGGATAGATATTCTCCTTAAAAGTCCTGCGTTGCAGCCAAGTTTCCTCACTGCGAGAACCCAAAATCACCTTCGTTTTTCCCCCGACCAAATTCTTGAGAAATTCGGCGATTTCTTCCCTTTCATTCTCCGGTAAAGTATTCTGAATTGCTAACGGTTGTCCCGTCACCGACTCCAGATTATCTAAAATGAGAATATACGCCTCACTGCGGAGTTTTTGCTCTAGTTTCCTTACTCGCGCTTTCAGGTTCATCGCTTGGAAACTCGCCTGTTCAAAGCGATTATAAATTACCTGACCAATTTTATGGACAATCTGTTCTAACGTCCAAGCTTTTCTATCATAACCAAAATAGAAAATATGGGTCGCCCAGTTGGTTTTCTGCCACCATTCTCGTAGATAATTGAGTAAGGTAGTTTTTCCTGTCCCTCCCATTCCTTTGAGTAAAAGGATATTATGTTTCAGCAGCGCCTTTTCCATCTTGAGAATTTCTAAATCCCTGCCGACAAAGCCGTATTCTGGTAAAGGAAAGACATATTGATTGCCGATATGTTCCCAGTATTTTTCTTCCTCTTCTGGAGTAAATGGACGCAAATTGAGATTAATTTTACCGCGACAATAAATCACCGGTAATAACCAATCTTCTAAATCTATTATCGTGTTATAATAGGCGCGGCGTTGCTTATTATTGAATAACTCTAACCGTCCCTTTCGCATCGCTTCCGTTAGGTCTTTTCCGTTCAATAATTGCTGATAAATTGGTTTCATCATCAACTTAGCTGCAGAAACCGTCACCGAATATCCCATCGCCACCACTGCTTGCATTCCCGCAGTCATCAAACGACTTCCTAAACTGGTTTCCCGATAGTCTTCTGATTCCTGGGAAATTTGCTTTGCTGACTGACAAGCATTGAGAATACAAATAGGGATATTTTTCCCAGTGAGTAAATTCGCTAATTCCGTCGCTTCTACCGGAGTCGCTTGACCTTTTTCTTCTCCTTCCAGAAACAGAAAAGCTTTTACTCCCTCATATTCTGCTAAATCCTCCAGTCCCCATCCCCTTTGATAGCGCCAAGAATCCCCGTGAACCTGTCTTTGGTACTGTTCATATTCCATCAATCCGCCATGAACATCGAAATGAATAACATGATAGTATCCTTCTCCCTTCTCATCCAGATGTCTGGTTAGTGATTCATAAGTTCCGGGACGCAATATATCAATTTTTACCGGTATTTCACTACTATTTACCAGTTCTACCAAAGGACGGGAAATCGTGCGATAGTTAACATCAGATTCCTCATTAGGACGCGCAATCACCACCAGAAGATTGATAGTAGGATAAGTGGCCATTTGCACCGGGACAACTGTAGCCCCTCGACGCTGGCGGGAGATGATACAATCTATAGAAAAAGGACGCGGTAAATCAGGATCTTTCAGCGCTTCCCAATGTAAAGCTTGAAATTCTGGCGACTGACTTTCGATGATAATTTGCAGTTGACTTAACTGCTTTCGCAAGTCTCGATATTCCCCATAAGCATTTAAATTACTCTGGAAAACCTGTTTAAATAGGTTTTCGCCATAGTTTTGGACACTGTTGGCGGCTTTTTGCGCTTTATCCGTCTCTAGCGTCGGAAATACTAACCATTCCTCAAAGTACCATTCTAGGTCTTTTTCTTCTTGGTTAGTAAAGGGGTCAGTAACCGTAATTGGGTAGCTGTTACCGCTATCAAAATTGAGAGTAGCAGTAAAGCCACCATCGTTAATTCCTTCTTCGCGGATGGTGAGGACTAACATAGAGATAAGTTTAGAATTGTTCTATTACAACTCTTCAGCAGTTTAACGGTATTATACTGGAAAAAACCTATTGCTTTGAGCCTATGGATGTTCGAGCGGCAGTTGCCCTAGAAGCGGGAAAACCCCTAACTATTGAAACGGTAAAATTAGCAGCACCGCAAGCGGGGGAAGTGTTAGTAGAAATCAAAGCCACGGGAGTTTGTCACACCGATGCCTATACTCTCTCTGGGGCCGATCCTGAAGGCTTATTTCCCTCAATTTTAGGCCACGAAGGGGCCGGAATCGTGGTAGAAGTGGGAGAAGGTGTCACTAGCCTAAAAGTGGGGGATCATGTTATTCCCCTATACATTCCCGAATGTCGTCAGTGCGAATACTGTCTCAGCTTTAAAACCAATCTCTGTCAAGCGATTCGTCTTACCCAAGGTCGGGGAGTAATGCCAGATGGAACCAGTCGTTTTTCCCTCGATGGTCAGCCTCTTTATCACTACATGGGAACCTCGACTTTTTCTAACTATACCGTACTGCCGGAGATTTCCCTAGCCAAGATTCGCCAGGATGCTCCCTTTGAAAAAGTCTGTTATATCGGCTGCGGAGTCACTACAGGTATCGGTGCGGTGATTAATACCGCTAAAGTGGAACCGGGGGCAAAAGTGGTGGTTTTTGGTCTGGGAGGTATCGGTTTAAACGTTATTCAAGGGGCCCGTTTGGTGGGGGCCGATATGATTGTCGGGGTCGATATCAATCCCCAGAAACAAGCTTTAGCGACCAAATTCGGGATGACTCATTTTGTTAATCCCCAAGAAATTGAGGGGGATTTAGTGGCCTATCTGGTGGATTTAACTAAGGGTGGGGCCGATTATAGTTTTGAGTGTATCGGCAATGTCCAGATTATGCGTCAAGCTTTGGAATGTTGCCATAAAGGTTGGGGTGTTGCCACTATTATCGGTGTAGCCGGGGCCGGCCAGGAAATTAGTACCCGTCCTTTTCAATTAGTCACCGGACGCGTCTGGAAAGGTACGGCTTTTGGTGGAGCGAGAGGTCGTACAGATGTACCAAAAATAGTCGATTGGTACATGGACGGCAAGATTAACATCGATGATTTAATCACCCACGTTCTACCTCTGGCAAGAATTAACGAGGCCTTTGACCTGATGCACCAAGGGGATTCTATCCGCAGTGTGATTACATTTTGAGCAGGGATAATGTTACCGAAAATGTCGGATGAATGCCCCCGCTACATTTTTCGACAAGATACTCACCTTTGCGGGGGATGAAATCCGACCAGAATATCAACGTCTCGACTTCGCTGGACGTTGACCCCATAGCACAATTTATACCAATTCTCTAAATGCCAACTACAGATAGAGCATCCAGGATATAACCTCGTTCAACAATTGAAACAATTACCTCTTTGTTCATTTCTTCGAGTCGTTGACCAATTAACAAACGTAATTCCTCTAAGTCTCTAGGTAGTTTCCATCTCAATCCTTTTTTTAGATATTGCCAAATCTGTTCAATTGGATTAGATTCTGGGCAATGTGGTGGCTGAAACATGAGAATAATGTTATCAGGTATTTTCAGGTTTTTTGACTTATGAAACCTGCCATTATCTAACTGTATTATCAAAATACTATCGGCAAAATATTCAGAAACTAATTCTAAAAATATTTGAAAACATTGACTGTTTAAATGAGTGAATTCGTAAAAAAAAATGCTCTCCTGTCTTCGGCTCTACCACCCCATAGATATAGGTTGCTTGAAATTGACCCTGCACTTTCCCGTAAGGTTTTACCCCTTTTGCTGTTATTTTTTACCCGCTGATTGTTTTCAGTCCCAGACGAGTTTCATCTTCACATAAAAAGCGAATTTTTCCTGTATTACTCATCATTTTTATCGCCACCCAACTCAGCATTGCCAAATTTTCTAGGAGTTTTTTTTTTAAAATCTTCTAACCTTTTTTCTGATTGTTCTAGGCTTTTTGGTCTAGCTATTTTTGGAGACGCTTTTAGCCGATAATATACTAATTTGTGACGGTTTTGTCCTTGGCTTCTCTCCCTAATTTTTCCTCTAACCATTTACAAATCTCGACCTGACTATCAAATCCTTCCTCTTCTTTTAATCTTTTTTCTAAGGCTTTTTCTGCCCACTGAGGAACTTTTCTTGGTCTTCCTGTACTGACTTTTTTAGACAATAATTTTTCTAGTCCTCCTTGACGATATTTTCCTAACCAATCTTGTACAGTGACTCTGTTTCTTCCTAGCATTTCGGTTGCTTCTGTCACCGTTTTTGCCTTTTTTGTCTTTAATCAGTACAATACTTGTATTCTTTCTTTTCCTGAACCAGTTTTTTCTTTTCTAAGCAGTTCCTTGAGTTCTGCTTCACTTTCAGATATTTCTATCTTATAAACTCCTGCCATATTTTTCCTTTAACTCTACTAATATGATATTCTACACTATCTGTCGTCCGATCTTGGAGAATTGGTATAAGTCAATAAACTAGATTTAATTTCATTGATTGATGTTAAAGGAAGCTGAGGTTTTAGTTGAGCTTTATTTTCGGTGGGGAGAAGGGAGGCAAAACCTTTAACCATGAGCTATTTCCTGATTAATTTTCATCAACAACAGTGAGACTAAGGCTAATGATAAATTATACAGAGGTAGCAGCGGCTAAGTCTGGGTACTGGCGGTGCAGGAGGGTGCTACAGCGAGTTCTCTACCCTATTTAGAAATCTTTGTCAAGTACAATTTATACCAAATTAGATGAACTTACCCTGCCTTGCCCATGCCTCATTCTGATGAAAACTGCTATAAATCCGTTGAGTATAGGCTACTGATGAATACAGGCACTCATGCACTCATGCACTCATGCAAAAGGGGGAATGGATAATCAGTCTTTAATAACCAGATTTAGGATCAATAGTAGTTTCTAGAATGAAGGTTTTTCGTCAAAACATCTTGGGGAATGTAAAAATATATGAAGGTATATAAAAATGTCTGGAATGTTGGAATATAATCAGGGCGAACCTCGGCTGTTAGGTCGCCTTATTCTGGAACAGTGAAAAAGGCTTGAAAAAGTTTAAGGTGAAGGAGCAGCCGGGGAATCCGATGGAGGTCGAGGTGACAATCAACCCCGATGCTTCATTGAAGAAATAATCAGGAAAGGCAAAAATTACCCATGATTTCCTCAGAAACATCAAAAAAAACACTATTAGCCCTGTTCCTAACCTTCGTAATTGCCTTCATGGCCACGTTTTGTCTGGGAGCAAACTCAGAAGTTTTAGCTGCACCCATAGCCGATCCTAGCGTTTGTCCTGCCACTCGAACCCTGAGTCCGTTCGAGAAAGATCTGCGTACCGCCCTTGGGGATAATTTGAATCCCAATGTTCTGAACTTTTCATCAGTTCCAGGACAATTATTGGCTTATGAAGGCTGTCCCGAAGAAATGGGGGCATGGTTATTATTACCCATGCCTAAAGAATCTGATCGGATGCAAGCAGTTCATGCTACTCTACTCCCTGATGGAAAAGTTCTAATCGTCAACGGGAGTAGTAACCGTAACCGATTTGAGAAGCTAGCTGATCGCAACCCTGCTGATGGAGTTGATCCCTATAAAGGGGAAATAATCTTTGAAAATGCCGTTTATATTCTTAAAGATGGGGTGGATACTCGCAACAGCCAAGTTGTTGATAACACCAGTCTTTTTGACCCAGAATTTGCCAACCCTCTGAACGGAAAATTTGGCAAAGAATCGCCTTTTTCCCGCATTTCTTCTCCTGTAGCGGAATGGGAGAAAGAACCTAACGATATCTTCTGTTCTGGTCATTTACAACTCCCTAATGGGGATGTTTTGTTTATTGGGGGTAGTCGCGTCTATTACCCCGGGTCACAATTTCAGGGGTCTAAACAAGCGAATATTTTTCATTCGGAAACGAAAACTTGGGCAAATCCCCATTTACTGAGCGATGGTCACTGGTATCCTACTCTTGTACCCTTAGCAGATGGAGCGATTGCGGCTTTTTCTGGTTTAGGAGCCAAAGATTTTGATCGAGTCAGTCCCATTTTAGAGATTTACGATCCTAACGCCAAGGGAACTCCTAACGAGTGGCAGCATATTGATATGTCCCAACTGCCTAATAGTCCCTTCAAGACAAAGATGAATTCCCAAACTTCAACGCGGGATTTAATCGATCTCTATCCGCGCATTTTCCCCACAAAAGATGGTCGTTTTTTGATCACAGGAGATGGGGGAGGGAAAACGCCTCTAACGGTTCATAAAAGTACCAATAGTTACTTTGTTAAGTTTAACAAAGATGATAAGGGCATCTATTCCATGACCTTTGAACACGGACCACAACGCCAAGCCACTTCTAAGGTTTATGGAACCGCTTCTCTCGATCCCAGTTCCGATAAAGGAGATGTCCTACTTTATGGAGGTATTATTGGCACCAATGATATCAGTTTTGGACCGGGTAAATATGCTATTCGTGGGGCGAGTATTCCCTCCAGTGTTGAGCGTTGGAGTGCGCCTGAACCAGGTACGGAAGGAGGAGGGGAATGGAAGATTGATGAGGACTTTTTAGCCCGCATTGATGAGGATATCCTGCAAAATAGTTCTAGTAACTATCAAAATCCCCAATATGAGTATGTCAAACAATCCTCTAACTTGGGTCGCTTTGGCAAACGGGCGATGGAACTAGCGGTGATTCTTCCCACAAAACAAGTATTAGTGGTTAATGGTGGTAACTATGCCGAACATTTTCCTGCTCATCATCCTATTTTATTGACTCCCAATGCTGCCAAAGAACCAATAAAATTTAACACCAAGTTGATGAACCCGGATACTCAACCCAGACTCTATCACAATACCGCTTTGCTGCTCCCTGATGCCAGCATTTTAGTGATGGGAGGGAATAATTCTCGGGCTGGTCGTTTTGTCGATAGTGGCAAGGTAGAATTAGATATCTTTGATGATTTCTTTGTCACTCCTAAAGGATTTACCTCTAATACTGCCGAGATTTATCAACACAGTATTTATTATCCTCCTTACCTGTTTGGTTCAAGTAAGCGTCCGGTTATTGACAGCGATATTAAAGAGATTAGTTACGGACAATCTCCCACTATTTCTGTCAGTAATGCTTCAGGTCCTAATACTAAAGATTCAATGGTACTGATCAAGGCGGGTTCTGTCACCCACTCCTTTGATAATGGACAGAGATTAGTGACTTTAGAGAAAACCTATACTGAGGATGGCAAAATTAGCTTTAAAGTCCCTGAAGATAAGCATTTCTCTCCTCCTGGTCACTATATGTTGTTTTATGTTAATCAAGAGGGTAAACCATCTGAGGGCAAGATCGTAAAATTGAGTTAAGCAGATGGGCATAGATGCCAAGCTCATCTTAAAACCTTGTCATGGCCAAGGGGAGGACACTGTAAATTTTCTGCCAATAACACCCCTTGGCCTTGACCCCCAAAAAATTGGCCAAGCAAACAAAGTTAACCTAACAAACTGGATGTAATCATGATTGATCTCAACAAAATCGTCGAAATTGATCCCCTAAACGATGAAGAATACCGAACCCTTGTGCAAGACTTACAAGGTAATATCATCAAAGGCAATGGACGGGAAAACGCTGTGCATCTATTCCTAAAATTCAAGGATGGGAAACAGGATCAGGTTAAGAAATGGTTAGGGGAATTTACCCGTAAGTATGTTACTTCAGCTTGGGCTCAAGCTTATGAGGCTGAAAAATATCGTGAAAAGCGCATTAAAGGAAGTGTATTTACTAATGTCTTTTTAACGGTTTTTGGTTATGAGTATTTGGGGTTAATTGGGGATGAATTGCCCTTCTCAGAAGACTTTTTTCTTGGGGGAATGAAAGATCCCAACAGTCAGATCGGATTTGCTGATCCTACGGTTGATAAATGGGACCCAGGTTTACAAAAAGACTGCCACTGTTTGCTCTTAATGGCTGATGATAATTTTCAACCCTTGCTGCACATTGTCAGAAGAGTGAAAAATAGTTTAATAGAAATCGCCGAAATTGTCCATCAAGACAATGGCTTTGTTCTGCGTAATGAAGACGGCAAAGTGATCGAGCATTTTGGTTTCCGAGATGGGGTGAGTGAACCTTTATTTGTTAAACGAGACATTGATAAAGAACGGGAGTCTAGTGATTTTTCTCAATGGGATCCTCGAGCCCCTTTAAGCCTTGCACTACTTAAAGATCCTTTTGGTAAAACCCCCGATAGTTATGGTAGCTATTTAGTCTATCGTAAACTAGAGCAAAATGTCCCCGGTTGGAACGACGATGTGGTCAACAAATTAGCTCCGGCCTTGAACTTAACAAATGATCCAGAGTTGGCCGGTGCTTATACCATGGGACGTTTTCAAGATGGAACTCCCCTAATTCTGAGTGATTCCCCCACGGACGATGATAGCAATAACTTTAATTATCTTAACGACAAAACTGGGTCTAAATGTCCCTTTCATTCCCATATTCGCAAGACTAACCCACGGGGAGATACAGGACATTTAATTGCGACGGAAGTTCCTCTAGAAGAAGAAAAAATGCACCGTATTGTACGTCGGGCTGTTAGTTACGGAGAACAAGACCGTCACGAAGCCAAAGAAACCGGTTCGGGTTTGTTATTCTTATGTTTCCAAAGCAATATTACCAATCAGTTTGCCTTTATGCAAAAGCGTTGGGCTAATACAGGAGGGTTTATTGAACAAGGTACTGGAACAGATCCCGTTATTGGTCAAGGGGGGCCGTTTACAGAAGGCTATAGTTGGCCGAAAACCTGGGGAAGTACAGAACGAATTCGGGCTGATTTTTCCCACTGGGTCACCTTGAAAGGGGGTGAGTTTTTCTTTACCCCTAGTCTGAGTTTTCTAGAATCCTTAAATGAAGATTCTGTCCCTCAAAAACGTTTGAAGGTCAAGCACAGTGGCAAAAACCTCAATCTTGCTGATCCTAGTGCAGGCCTCGAAACGAATGCTATTCAATCTACTTCCAGTCCCGATGATAGTCAGGTTTGGCTATTAGAAGAAGCTCAAAAAGGTTATTGTTTTATTCGCAATAAGCAAAGTGGCTTAGTTTTAACGGTGGAATCTGTCACAGGAGATGTGCAGAATGTTTACGCCACTATTAAACATGGTGGAGATGCCCAACTTTGGAAGATGATAGACAATGGCCAGGGTTACTATCACATTGTTTCTAAAACCAACAATAAAGTTTTAGATGTGACTGCTTCTAGTCAAGATGAGGGTGCTAATGTCATCGTCTTTTCCCAGAAAACCAGTGATCAAGATAACCAACTTTGGCAGTTAGAGAACGTCTAATATACAGCGTTTTGTGAATTAGTGCGGTGCACAGTAGCGCCGCACTTTCAGTTATCAGTGAAAAGCTTACATTAGGTTAAGAAATACTTGACAAAAGACTCTTAACTATATGTCTGCGCCAGTTTCCTTTCCCGAAATCTCGATCGCCGGTATCACGGAACCAATTATAGCGTTTTTCAGTCTGCTGAGGTACAAAAGTTATGGGTTTTAGGCACTCATGCAAGAGTCAAAAGGCTTCGGCCGTGATCTCAGCGTTCGACTGAGCGTTCGACTGAGCTCGCCGAACGTCCGAGAGCCGAACGGTTGAAGCATGAAACCCAAGGCCTGCATAGTTTACGCTACCGCTAACCCATCCTATAAATAATTGTGCCTCCCTACTTATTAACAATTCCTATCAAAGCTCTCTGACAGATTCTTACTGAGTATTTTTGAAAAATCAAGGCCAGTTGACAAAAGTTAAAATTTATCCGAGCATTTACACCTATTTTGTTAAGATATATTGCGGACTCCCTTAACTTTAGTCAAGAGAGGAGCTAAATCACCTAGTATTGCGTCCTTTTCAGTAACCAGTGAACAGTAACCAGTAACCAGTAACCAGTGATCAGTAACCAGTAACCAGTGACCAGTGAAAAGACATCAGGAAAGTGCTATTTAAAACTACTCACTTAATACTTCTTACTTAAAACTCAAATCTCATAACTGATGACTGATAACTGATAACTGATAACTACCCTAATAATTTTTAAATTTTATAACTTTAAGCAAATGCGTAATAGCGGACTCCTATCAAAAACCAAAGTCAAACTGAAACGGAAAAAAACGCTCACCTCGCCGACGCGGCCAGGGCCGAATAAATTACAGAATAAAATCAAAGATAAAGAGCGTCTAGTCGGTCGTCAGCGTCAGTCATGGCTAATTATGGGCTTAATTAGCATTGTCCTGCTAGGAGGAGTTGGCTCACGCTTGGCCTATTTACAACTGCAGCAAGGACAAATTAACCGAGAAAGGGCAGAAAATAACCGGATTCGCATTCTTCCCAAACCTCCAGTCCGGGGCAACTTATTCGATCGCAATGGCAAAGTTTTGGCCACGGCCCGCTTAACCCATGCGGCCTATATTTGGCCCAAATCCCAGCGTAATCCCGCTCAAAAACTCAATCTTGACCGTTTAGCCAGTATTTTAGCAATTCCCAAAAGCGACCTAGAAAAACGCATTAACGAAGCGGACGAAAACCCCTCCACCCTGATCCGCATCGCTAGGGGTTTAACTCCGGCCCAAATTATCGCCCTAGAGGAATACAAAGACGAATTAACCGGCATTGAAGTGGACGTGGAATCAGTGCGCTACTACCCCAATGGTAAAATCGGGGCGCATATTCTCGGTTATACTGGGGAACTAACCCCGGAGGAATATCAAGCCAAAAGACCCCAGGGCTACCGGTTGGGAGATGTCGTCGGTAAAATGGGTGTAGAAGCCGCCTACGAGTCAAAATTGCGGGGAGAATGGGGGGGAATGCAGTTAGAGGTCAACGGATCGGGACAAGTAATCCAAATTCTCGGCCAAAAAATTGCTAAACCGGGGCAAGATGTCACCCTGACACTAGATTTAAAACTCCAAAAAGCCGCCGAGGCCGCTTTAGGAAAACGCAAGGGTGCGATCGTGGCGATCGATCCCCGGGATGGTTCTGTGCGGGCCATGGTCAGTTATCCTAGTTTTGATCCCAATGTTTTCTCGGCCCCAATTACTACCGCCACTTGGAAAAAACTACAAGCGGAGGGCAACCCGTTTGTTAACCGCGCTCTGCAAGGATTCCCCCCCGCTTCCACCTTTAAAGTCGTCACTGCCACTGCTGGCATGGAATCGGGTAAATTTCCCCCCAATACGGTCTTAAATACCTTTGCCGCCCTTTATGTGGGGGGGACAGCTTTTGGAGAATGGAATCACGCCGGTTTTGGTCCGATCGGTTTTGTCCGGGCCATGGCCATGAGTAGTAACACTTTTCACGGTCAAATTGGTCGCGGGGTGGGGGGACCGACTTTAATTGCCACGGCTCGGCGCTACGGTTTCGGTCAGAAAACCGGGATAGAATTAGCGGAAGAAACCCCGGGGTTAATTGCCGATCGCGATTGGAAGCTGCGTAATTTTAAAAACTGGGATTGGTCTGTAGGGGATACGATTAATATGTCGATCGGTCAAGGATTTACCCTGGCGACTCCCCTACAGGTAGCTGTGATGTTTGCTGTCCCCGCTAACGGTGGTTTTTTGGTGAAACCGCACCTTTTACAGGATGCCCGGGATGTTAAGGAATGGCGAAAATCTTTGAACATGAAACCTAGCACCCTAGACACCCTGAGAAAGTCCCTGAGAGCCGTGGTAGCGGAAGGAACGGGGCGGGCCCTATCAGACCCCGCTTTACCGCCTGTAGCGGGCAAAAGCGGCACAGCAGAAGCACCTCCGGGCAAGTCCCACGCTTGGTTTGGAGCTTTCGCCCCTTTTGATAAGCCCGAAATTGTTGTGGTCGCCTTTGCGGAACATTCCGGCGGTGGTGGTGGTAAAGTGGCCGCACCTATGGTACGTCAGGTAATGGAGGCTTATTTTAATGTCAAGCCGAAAGAAGAAAAACCCCGGCCGAAGCCTTAGAGACTTGTGGCGGTAAGTGGCACACAGCGCACGGTAATTCCCGTGGCCGTGGCGATTTTTTCCGCCCAAATCGCCAATATTTCAGCGTTTACGGGTTTGAGAATTTGCATTCCGTCGCCCGCGCTGAGGGGATTATTACCACGGGTTTCTAATTGTCTTTGTCTTGCCCGGGGACGGGTCGGGGTGTTAAGTTGAATTTCATCCGGTTGTAGCTGTTGCATCAAATCGATGTATCGGTCTTGATCTTGGGGCGACCAAGAGGCCAGTAGCATGGTTTGAATTGCTAGTTTTCCCGACCATTCTTGGCGAAATTGTCTTAATCCCCACCAAAGAATCTGCCAATCCAGACCGGGGACCGGACGGTTAACCCGTCGCCATTGGGCCTCGGAAACAGCATCGATTTTAGCGGCGACGATATCAGCTTTGCTCAAGTCTTGACGCACTTGGGCATCTCCCAAAAGGGTACTATTGGTTAAGACCGCCACCGGCCGCTCGGTTATTTCCTTGACGGTGGCCAGTATTTCCCCTAAATTGAGGGCGAGGGTGGGTTCCCCGCTACCACTGAGAGTGACTATATCCACGTCCCAGGGGGCAAAGGCACTTAAATCCCTGCTAATTTGTTCGCTGGTGATAAAAATTCTTCGTTGCTCGGTTTTTTGCTCAATTTCTCCTAACTGACAGTAGGCACAGTTAAAGGAACAGGTGGAAACTAAACCAATCGGATCAATGCCCAGAGAGCTGCCGAAACGCCAAGAGGCAACCGGACCATATACGGAGCAGAAATAATCCTGGCGAGCAGTCATCGAACCTACCCAAAAAATACGGAGAGGGAGGGATTCGAACCCTCGGTACGGTCTTACGATTCGTACAACAGATTAGCAATCTGCCGCATTCGACCACTCTGCCACCTCTCCAAGATGACATTATTTTAGTCTAACATGAAAGGCCGATTTTTGGCAAGTAATTTTTGGGCAGTTAATCCCCTAAACGACCATCCTCCATATTGACAATGCGATCGGCGATGTCGAAAATCCGGTTATCGTGGGTGACAAGTAAAATCGTGCAACCTTGTTCTTTTGCCAATTTCTGCATGATTTCCACCACATTGCGCCCGGATTGTTTATCTAAGGCCGCGGTCGGTTCATCAGCGAGGACTAATTTGGGATGACTGACGAGGGCGCGAGCGATCGCCACTCGTTGTTTCTGTCCCCCAGACAAATTTTCTGGGTAATAATCGACTCGGTTTCCTAAGCCAACTGTTTCTAAGATCGCTTGTGCTTTGATGTCTAAATCTTCCTGAAGAAATTCTTCATGAAGTTCCAGAGATAAACGAACATTTTGTTTAGCAGTCAGAAAACTCATTAAATTATGTGCTTGAAAAATATAGCCAAGTTGTTTACGAAGCTGGGTTAATTGGTTTTTGCTTGCTCCATATATTTGTTGTCCCAAAATTTTGAGACTCCCTTCTTGAGCAGAACGTAATCCCCCCATCAGAGTTAGTAGGGTAGTTTTGCCGGAGCCGGAAGGACCTGTTAAGATGACAATTTCTCCTAGATTAATATTAAGAGTAATATCAAATAATACCTGTTTACGGAGTTTTCCTTCACCAAAATAGTGATTAAGAGAATTGATAGATATAACAGGTTCTAATGAAGTTACAGATTCAATTTGCAGCATTTCCATAGTTGTAACTATCCTCGAAACTAAAAAATATCCGCTGGGTCAGCAGAACGCAGTTTATTCATGGCGATCACTCCAGAAACAGCACACATAGTAATTGTCAATATTAATACCATGACAGCACGACTAACCTTCATCATAATTGGTAATTGAGTAGCACTATAACCAAGTCGATACAGTCCGATCGAAAAGAAAAAACCTGGAATATAACCTAAAATAGCTAATAATAATGAAGCCTGTATTAAGACACCGAGTAAGTAGCCATCACTGTAGCCCATAGCTTTCATAGTAGCATATTCTGGTAGGTGATCTGATACATCAGCATAAAGAATCTGATAAACAATTACAATACCAACAATAAACCCTACCATTACCCCTAATCCAAAAACAAAACCAATTCCTTGATCACTCGAATACTCAATTTCAGTTTGTGCTAATTGAGCAGGAGTAACTACTTTCACATCTTTGGGCAAATTAGCGGCGATTTGTGCTTGTATTTGTTGAAGATCTGCGCCAGATTTCAATTTAATTAATCCCATAGTTATATTATTATTTTTATGCTCAGGAAAGAGATTAAGAAAAGTCGAATCACCGGTAATGACATTTCCATCCGTGACAAAAGAAGCTCCTATATCAAATAAACCAATCACCTCTACATTCTTATCATTAAGCTGTATTTCTAGATTTTTTGACTGATTGAGCAACTGAGGAATTGTCCCGTATTCTGGCCGAGAGCCTTGGTCAAATAACACCCGATTTAAAAGTTTTAATTGTGACTGATTAGACTTAAGTGCTGGTAAAGGAAAAGGGGGGTTAATCGGATCAATTCCCCAAACCAAAATACTACGATTAATCTGGGTTTGAGGATTACGCCATTGAGCAAAACCGATATAAAGAGGAGTGACTGACTTGACTCCTTCATAAGCGAGAGTTTGTTGTAGTCGCTCTCTGGGAAATTCTTTAACTAAGTATAGGGTTTGAAACTGAGAATTAACTAAGACTAGATCCGCTTGTAAAAGCTGATGAGGTTTTGCTACCCCATCAAACAAAGCATCTAACATTCCCAATTGGAAAAACATAAGAATATCAGCAAAGGCAATTCCAGCGATCGCAACGCTAAGACGAATTTTTTCTTTCATTAGCTGAAGTAAGGCTAGGGGAGTTTTACGAAACAGTTTCTTGGGCATATACTGGCTCAATATTAAGGGTTTAAGAATTAGGATTGTCAACTTGTATTTCTACTTGTACTTGCAAATTAGTTAAGCTGGCTAACCGTTGACTATCTTGAGAATTGAGACGAATTTTGACTTCTATGACTCGGCGATCTAGGTTTTCTCCCGGTTGACTACTAAAGACATTTTGCCTATCGACCTGTAAACCAATTTGTGAGACAGTACCCTTTAATTTACCAGAAAAAGCTTGACTAGTAATGATAGCTTGTTGTCCCATTTTTACTTTATCAATATCAGTTTGATACACCTCTGCTACGGTTACCATATTATTAGTTTGTGCTAGTTCTACTAATCCAGAATTCCCAATTTTTTCGCCAACTCGCGTATGAATTTTGAGAATTTGTCCGTTAATAGGACTCTTGATATAAACTTGATTTAAGTTCGTTTGTGCTTGTTGTAAATTAGCCACAGCATTATCAACTTCTGCTTGCGCTATTTGTAGATCAACTGGACGAACTTCAGCCACTTGATTAAGGGTAGCTTTTGCTTGTTGAATTTGCTGTATTCCTGTTGCCTTAGTACGCTCTAAGTTAGCTTGAGCTTCGGCGATCTGTTCTTGATAAGTGGTAATAATACGTTGTAGATCTGCTTGCGCTTCTTTGAGACTTTCTTGCAGGGTTTTTTGATTGAGACACTTACTATCATAATCAGAACTAGATACGACTCCATCTTGATATAACATCTGATAACGTTGACATTCAGTTTTAGCATTTTCTAGTTCTGCTTGTAAACGAGCAATTGTCGCTTTTTGTGTGGCTTTTTCTCCCTGTAACTGTGCTTGTAATTTGGCTATGGTTGCTTTTTGTTCCCTAGTTTGTCCCTCTAAATCAGCTTTAGCCTTTTCTACCGTCGCTTTTTGAGCATTAATCTCTCCAACCTTTGCCCCTGCTTTAACTTGAGCTAGACGCGCTTGAACTACTTTTAACTGTTCTTGATTTTGTTTAACTACTGATTGTAAACGGTTACGAGAATCTAAAATCGCAATTACTTGTCCTGTTACTATTTTATCTCCTTCTTTAACTAATAATTGTTCTATGCGATCGCCATCTAAAGGCAAGGGAGCATCTAGACGGATAACTTCACTTTCCGGTTCTAATCTTCCTAATGCTGCTACTTTGGTAATAGGGGGCGTTGTTGCTTTTGATTCAGAGGGCGATGAATTATTCCATCTGAGGGGGAAAACTTGATAAACTACCCCCACACTGGTGATAGTTGTAGCAGCAATAGCAATGGCTAAAATCCAGCGTAAAGGATGATAATACTTGGATAATGAATCATTTTTCATAGCTATTTCTTCGGTCTTGTCTTTGTTGTGGATAGGTGTTAACCATCAAAAGATATGGTTTTTCACCTAAATAGTTTTACCAAAAGTAGGAGCAAACTGCATCTTCTAGACCCTGTGTAAGTCCTAATATTCTTTAACAGTCGCCATGTGAAGATAGCTAAATCGTTAGCCATAAGCCAGATAGAAGTTTTTCTTCCATCTGGTATCTGGCCAAGTTTTTTTGAGTTCTGTTTAATTCTTGATGGCTACTACAGTATAGTCATCTTTCACCTCTCAATTGATACAGTTCAAGAACAGACAGAAAAAAGAACTAAACAACAATGGAATAGAGGGCAAAACAGAATAACTATTAGCTTTGAATCTTTTTCAACTCATCAGCAACAGCTTCAACTGTAAACTGAATTTGCTCCTCGCTATGGGTACAACTTATAAAAAAGCGTAATCTTGCGGTATTCTCCGAGACAGCCGGATAAATTAATGGCTGAACATTAATTCCACGATGGAAAAGAGCCTCAGAGAGTTGGATACACTGCAACGAGTTACCAATAATCACCGGGATAACTGCTGAATCTTGACTTAGTCCTGTATTAAGTTCATGCTCTTGAGCTAACTTCAGGAATAGTTTGGCTCGTTGGGCTAAACGTTCTACACGCTCAGGTTCTGAATTTAATAATCGAATGGCAGCTAAAGCGGCGGCTGCATTAGGTGGGGAAATACCAACACTATAGACAAAACTGGGAGCAGTATATTTGAGGTATTCAACCAGAGCTTTATTACCGGCAATGTACCCACCACAACTAGCTAAGGATTTACTTAAAGTCCCCATCCACAAATCAACATCGGTGGGGTTAACTCCGAAATATTCCCCAATACCATGTCCTGACTTACCAAGTACACCAATAGAGTGGGCTTCATCAATCATAAGGGCAGTTTTATAACGTTTCCTCAGTTCAATAAACTGAGGTAAGTTAGGAATATCTCCATCCATGCTATAAACCCCCTCAATAACGATTAAAGCTTGTTGATGACTGGCTCTTTTTTCTTGCAGAATTTTTTCTAAAGCTTGCCAATCATTATGGGCAAAAGAGAATAAACTTGCTCCTGAATGGAGGCAACCTTGGATAATGCTATTGTGACTGAGTAAGTCACATACAATTAGGTCATTTTTGTCAAAAAGATGACTAATAGTAGCGACATTGGTAGAGTGACCTCCAACATAGACTAAAGCATCCTCAGCCCCTACTAAGTTAGCTATTTCCTGTTCTAATTCCCGGTGAATGGGTTTTTCTCCAGAAATTAAACGACTAGCTGAAACAGAAGTTCCGTAATGATCAATAGCTTCTTTAGCGACTTGAGAAACCTTGGGATCTCCCGACATCCCAAGATAGTTATAACTTGAATAGTTAATCAGTTCTTGCCCATCAATTTTTGTCGTATTTTTAGCAATTCCCTGATTAATTTTAAAGTAGGGATTTTTAAAACCAATAGCTTCCAGTTGGATGATTTGCTGTTTCATTTTTTTGTATACTGGACGCTCAGTAAAGTTGGAAAAATCAACTAAATCAACTGGAGATGAATTGGCTTTTTCGGTTTTCCGCCGCAATTGTTCGATAAGTTGAAGCTTTTGCTGAGAGGAAAGGTTAGTTAGAGTTTGTTCAATGTTAGTAGTCATCGGCGATCTCCTTAATTAGATAATAGGGAACTTAAAAGAATATCTATTTCTCCATCAGTTAGCTGATTGAGTTGAGTTAATATCTCCTGAGAAATTTGCTCATCATCGTTCTTTTGGGGAACAGGGATAGAGGAAAAGGTTGCCCTTAATTGTTCATCCACAAAGATAGCTACATTAGTAACAGTAACTTCTTCAGCCAACTTAGTGAGGGGAATATCAATTCCTAAATCCACACTTAATTTAGTTCTCATTTCAACAGCCATCAATGAGTCAAACCCCAAAGTTTGCAGTGGCGGATCTAGATTGATTTGCACAGACTCAATTCCAAGAATTTTAGCAACTATACTTTGAAGATATGCTATTAACAGAAGTAAGCGATCTTCATTACTCGAAGCTTTCTTCCACTCGGACACAACCGAATATTTAGATGCTGGTAATCCCGTTAATGGTTGGTTCAAGTTAGGGTTTTGTGGTCGCCAGACTATTTCATATAACCAGTTTTCTGTCTCCTCTTTTTGCACAACTTGCCCCAGTTTTTGAGAACTAATACGCTTAACTGATAATCCTTGAATTTCGGCAAGCAGTACCCCACTGTCATCAAATAAGTCCACATCTGCGGTGATGGTTTGGGAAGGCTCAGAAGAGTCTTGATTTAACTTAACTCTACTCCATAGATGAAGGGGTACAGAACCATAGACTTGATATTGCTTTAAACCCACAGGTAGGTAAGCATCGCCAGAGTCTTCTCTTGATAAAGCCGCCCCTAATACTTGTAAACTAGCATCCAGTAAAACGGGATGTAATTTGTAGTTACAAGCTTCATTAACTAAGGGTTCTGGTAACTGAATCTGTCCGAGAGCCATTCCTTCATACTGCCACAGGTCTGTAATGGCTTGAAAACTTGCTCCGTAGTCCATTCCTCGTTGTTGTAATTGTTGATAATAATCTTCAACATTTACGGATTCAAGAGAATCAATTGATAAGTTTTCTAAGTTGACTGGACTGGGTTGAGTAATATCTGTTACTTTGATAATTTTACCCAAAGTATGAAGTGTCCAAGAATCGCCAACAGGATTAAGACTAAAGATTTCAAAGGTATAAGTCTGGGAATCTTGAGGAGTCAGAATTAACTCGATAGTTTTCACCGGATTTCCATCTAAGAACAAGGGATGTTCAATCCTCACATCTTCTATGCTGATGGAGTCGGATTTAAAAACATTTATCCCGGCGACAAGAGCTATTTCTAAGTAAGCGGTAGCAGGAAAAATAGTGGTTTCTTGAATCCGATAGTGTTGAAGATAATTGGGACAATCTTGACTGATTTGAGATTCAAAGATAATTGGTTTTAGTGGCAAATGTAACCGTTTTCCTATTAAAGGATGAAGATGTCCATTGCCATTGCTAGAGTATAACTCAAATTGCTGAGTACCCTGAGGATTGTTGTGAGAAATATGTCCTTTACCATTGGTTGACTCAACTCTTGTAGTGGAGCAGTCGGACAATATACTGCCATGGCAATACAATTGTCGGCTAAATTGATAAGTTGGCAGACTCAAACGATGATAGGAATAATCTTTTGAAAATCCAGTCCAATTTACAGGTGTTCCTTTAACATATAATTCTGCCAAACTTTGTAACATTTGTTGCCAATCTGATTTTCTAGATCGCAAACTTGGCAACCATACTCCCTTGCCTTCTGGAATACAATGACTTCCCATTCCTATTAAAATGGGTTGGGGACCAATTTCTAGATAAACCTCATAACCGTGGCTCGCTAGTGTATTCATTCCTGCGGCAAACTCTACGGTCTGGCGAATATGATTTACCCAATAAGAAGGCGTAGCTATTTCGGCTGTCGCTATTTTACCAGTGACATTAGAAATTAAGCTAATATTTGGTTTTGAGTAGGTGATTTCTCGGGCAATTTTGGCAAACTCGGCCAATATTGGCTCCATCAAAGGTGAGTGAAAAGCATGAGACACTTGTAAGGTTTTTGTCTTCACCCATTCGGTATCTAAATTAGCGACTACTGCATCAACGGTTTGACTGTCCCCAGAAATAACAATGCTAGATGGCCCATTAATAGCAGCGATAGAAACCTGTTTTTCATAAGAAATAATGGCACGTCTGACAGTTTCTTCGTCGGCAGTAACTGCTACCATTTTACCGTTAGACGGTAATGCTTGCATTAAACGACCTCGATAAGCGATGAGTTTTAACCCATCTTCAAGACTGAACACCCCGGCAATGCAAGCGGCCACATATTCTCCTACACTATGACCCATAACTGCACTAGGTTCAATACCCCAAGATTTCCATAATTGAGCGAGTGCGTATTCTATGGCAAATAAGGCGGGTTGGGTGTAAGCTGTTTCATCTATGGGTGAGTTCTCTCCCTCTTGAGGATAGAGAATAGATAGCAAAGGTTTGTCTAAATAGATACTAAGAATCTCTTGACAGTGTTCAAGGGTTCTACGGAAAGTAGGTTGAGTCTCATAAAGTTCCCGGGCCATATTGATATATTGTGACCCCTGACCTGTAAAAAGAAACGCAATTTTCTGGTGCTTCTGGTGCGATAGTTCACCAGTCAAAATTCCCCCAGCTTCTTTGCCCTCAATAATAGCCTCTAACTGGGATTGTAATTGAGTTAAAGACTCAGTTTGAATAGCTAAACAATGATGAAAATGCGAGCGCCCCACATCAGCACTAAAGCAAAAGTCTTGTAAGTTGATTTGCGGATTTGCTTGAAGATAATTGTGATAACTTGATACTAATTCTCGCAAAGATGACTTAGTTTTAGCGGTAATAGTCAAGATAGCAAGAGATGGTTCATGTTGCTCTTGCTCCAAGGTTTCTGGAACAAATTCTTCTAAAATAACATGAGCATTAGTGCCACCAAAACCAAAAGAAGATACCCCAGCTAATCGCCCTTTTTTACCCTTTTTCCAAGGCTGTAATTGAGTAGGAATAGATAAGGAAGTTCCTTCTAGAGAAATATAAGGATTGAGTTTTTGCAAATGAAGGTGAGGAGGAATTTCACGATTTTGTAAAGCGAGGCAAACTTTAATCAGTGCGGCAATTCCTGCGGCTGCTTCGAGATGACCAATATTAGTTTTTACAGAGCCGATCCAACAGGGCTGATCTAATTGACGATCCTCCATTAATACTTCTTTGAGAGCATTAAGCTCAATCGGATCCCCTAAAGATGTACCTGTACCATGAGCTTCCACGTAGCTAATATCTTTGGCGCTTACCTGAGCTTTGGCTAAGGCTTTTTTAATAACAGCTTGTTGAGCTTGTTTATTGGGTGCAGTTAGTCCATTACTGTGACCATCTTGATTAACTGCTGAACCGCGAATAATTGCATAAATGCGATCGCCGTCTTGAATAGCCTCCTCTAGGCGTTTGAGGATAACCACCCCACAACCTTCGCCCCTTACATAGCCATTAGCACTTTCATCAAAGGTTTTACAGCGACCATCAGCGGCTAACATCCCTGCTTTTGAGAAATTAATAGTTAATTGGGGAGATAGCAGCAAATTTACCCCAGCTGCTAATGCGAGATGACATTCCCCATCTGTTAAGCTCTTACAAGCTTCGTGGACAGCAACTAACGAGGAAGAACAGGCCGTATCTATAGCTAAACTAGGCCCATGGAAATCTAGAAAATAAGATAAACGATTAGCCGCCACACAAAAAGCGTTACCCGTGCCATAGTAAGTGCCTATAGACTCATTATCTTTAGATAACAAGCGAGCATGATCATCACTACTGATGCCAACAAATACACCTGTTTGACTCCCTGCTAAAGTTTCGGGGGCAATACAAGCATTTTCGAGAGCTTCCCAACTAACTTCTAAGAGAAGTCTTTGCTGGGGATCCATTTCCACTGCTTCCCGAGGTGAGATGCCAAAAAATTGAGGATCAAAATCATAAACATTATCTAAAAATCCACCATTTATGGGGTTTAAATTGCCCAGTTCTTGATGATTCCATCTTTGAGAAGATAATTCTGTTATTGCATCCCCTCCTTGGCGTAATAGTTGCCAGAATGCGTCTGGAGATTTAGCTTGAGGAAAACGACAGCCAATACCGATAATAGCGATCGGCTCATTTTGAGGTTGTGATGAGGTTTTTTGAGCGACTGTGGATGAAGTTGTAGCTAGAGCTTCAGAACTTAATCCATTTAGGGCTAAATAGTGAGCAACCGCATGAATGCTAGGATATTCATAAACCAGCATAGGAGATACACTTTTACCCAGCCATTGCTCAAGCTCTCCCGAAAGACTTACTGCCGCTAAAGAACTCAGTCCATAACTTGCTAAGTCTTGTTGAATATCTATTTTTTCTGGTGCTATTTGCAAGATCTCTGCAACTTTTTTAATTAGCCACTCTTCAATTGCTTCTTGAGTATCGGACACAATTTGATTCTGACTGACCTCAGAGAATTCTTCAACAACCTGATAACTTTTGACTTGTTTTAGCAGAGAGTTAATATCTGATTTAAGCTGCTTAAATCCATTCTTATGTTCAGGATTTTTACTCCAATCCCCAATCACATTAAGAGTTCCTGCTAGAAAACTAGCTCGGCAAGCTTGACGTTGAATCTTGCCACTAGATGTCTTGGGAATACTTGCTGTTTTCAGCAGTACCACAGCATAAACATCTAGTTGATGTTCTTCGGCAACAGAGCGAATAATTTGCTCAATTACCGCTGGTGAGTCTAATTTACGCAGATAGCTTCGTTCGACTTCTTGAACAACTACTAGCCTTTCTTGACCAGCAATTTCCACTGAAAATACTGCTCCACACCCTTGCCGCAATCCCGGGTGACTTTTTTCGACGGTGGATTCAATATCTTGAGGATAATGATTACGTCCCTGAACAATAATTAAATCCTTGAGTCTTCCTGTGATAAATAACTCACCAGCCAGTAAAAATCCTAAATCTCCTGTCCGCAGAAATGGCCCAACCTGGGTATCAGCTAAATAAGCTTTGAAAGTTTCTGCTGTCTGTTCGGTTCGATTCCAATAACCCTGAGCTACACTATCACTAGATACCCAAATTTCTCCTATTTCCCCATCTCGACATTCAGTTAAAGATTCAGGATTCACAATTACAATTTTTTCTGATAACCAAGCGTGACCACAACCAACTAATAATTGAGCATTCGGGTGTTGAGAGTTAATAGTAACGGCACTATTTTCTAAAAGAGCTAATTTATCAACTGCTGCAATCACAGGAGATTGGCTTTTAATTCCCCCCGATACAAATAGAGTAGTTTCAGCCATCCCATAACAAGGATAAAATGCCTCTCTCTTAAAACCATAATCAGCGAAAGTATTAGCAAATTTTTCTAAGGTAGCCGCTCGAACAGGTTCGGCCCCAGTAAAAGCTACATCCCAACAACTTAAATCCAGATTTTCTCGCTCTTGAGGTTTAATTTTATCAGCACATAATTCGTAAGCAAAATTAGGACCGCCACTACTGGTAGCGTTGTAGCGAGAAATAGCCTGTAACCATCGGAGCGGTTTTTGGATAAATGCTTCTGGAGGCATAATCACACAAGGAAATCCGACGTATACTGGTTGTAATACGTTACCAATTAGTCCCATATCATGGAATAGTGGCAACCATCCTACACCAATAGTTTCGCTTGTATGTCCAAAGGCAGAAGCAATCAGTTTTTCATTATAAAGTAAATTTTTATGACTAACCATAACTCCCTTAGGCATACCTGTGGAACCAGAAGTATATTGTAGGAAAGCTATGTCCTCTAAAGAAAGATTCGGTTTTTGCCAGTTTTCTGCTTGCTTATCCGGGATGTTATTAGTAGCTAGGCAAGGTACTGTTATTAACTCAGGGTCACTCGAAAATTTTTCCTCAATAGTATTTAATAAGGATGTAGTAGTTAAGGCCAGTTTGGCTTGGGCATCTTTAGTTATTGCTTGTAGTCGAGAGAGCTTTTGATTACGTCGGGGAGGATAAACGGGAACGGCAATAACACCCGCGTATAAACAGGCAAAGAAAGCAATGATAAATTCTTCCTCCGATGGATAGAGCAATAAAGCTCTTTCTCCCGGAGACATTTGTAACTGAAGTTGAGCCGCCAAAGCTTTTGCTTTTTGCTCTAATTGCTGATAAGTCAGTCTGGCGGTTTCTGTTTCTCCATTAGCCAAAAAGATATAAGCTGTTTGCTCGGCTTGCTGCAATGCTCTATGGTTCAAGATATCTACAAAAGTAGAAATGTCCTGAAAAATTTCGCCTTTAGATTTTGATTCTACAGATAAACAAAGCATTTTTTCCTCTACAACTGATTTCTGAAGTTCTTTTAACATAAAACTAATTACAGGGCAATCGCACGCACTTCAACATAACCTGACAATTGAGAATGGCAAAAAGTTTTGCTGATACAGGGTTTTGGGTTTTGACCGAATATTTGCTTTAGTATTGCTTACGTCAGGTTTATGACTGTTTCGTTACAAAGCAAAAGTCTGAAACGTTTGCATGGTCAATGGTTGAGGCCAAGCTGTATCTGTCAAGAGGTCTTTTTATGCGATTACCCTATCCCTCCTCTGGGTTCACTTTACCTAAACTCAATAAAGACTGCTTACTGTTTTTTATTTTTACCGCTCCTATTTTTATCTTAGCGGCTTACCCTAAGTAAAAATACTCAGTTAAACAAAATTTAATTATTTAATTGTCAAGTCCAGTAGTAATTTTGTAACCGTTCAGGAGAGGTGTCAAGCCGCCAGTGGCATTGACTCTGTGGAAGGACTCTCTTGGGACAGCAGAGAAGGAGAAGCACTGCCTTTCTTTCCCAGGGGCGCGAATCGCTTCGGTCATAAGGTTCTAAGCACAATTAATTACACATCTGAGCCGTCAGCCGTCAGCTTTTTCAGTGATCAGTAAACAGTGATAATTAGGGTTTGCGGCAAAAAGTTTTTCTTGGGGGCAGGGTGTGGGGTGTAGGGTTTTACCGATTTTCAGGTGGTCAACTACCTAATTTTCAGGGAAAAAGTACCTGAATTTTCCCCCTGATCACTCCCAGTCCAGTACTTTTTGATTGACAAAAAGTCTAAAAGTCTTACCCAACAAGGTTTTTAGATTTATTCAGCCAACCCTAATTACTATAGATGGAAATCGGCTGTCCCTTTGCCTGTATGCTAGAAAGAGGAGCTAATTCGTTATTGAGCGAGCTTTTTCGCAAGGATTGACAGTATGGGTAATATTCACGATCAGTTATTAGAGGAATTAGCCGAAGTGGAGTGGAGTGACTTGATCCCCCATGCTCAAAGGGATGCGCTGATCCTGGTTTCCGATTCCCTCAATTTAATCGAAGTGGCAGAAGCGATCGCCGGTGATCAGGTTGCTCAAGTGCAGAATTGGATCGGGGAAAAACTACTGGAAAAACCGACACAGGAGCAATTAAGCGATTGGAATTCCCATCCCGATAACCTTTTTAATACACTAATCGTGCAACCTTTTGTGTTAATTCAGACCATAGCTTAGATAAAACCAAACCCCCCAATCTGGTGAGATTGAGGGGTAGGAAAGAATAATCCTGGCATCGAGCTATTGTCCCGGTCGGCAACCCGACAAGTATCTTGGCCACGGTGAAGTTTCACAACCGAGTTCGGGATGGAATCGGAGTGGTGCCATCACGTTAAAGACACCAGG
>NZ_JAPZRB010000079.1:0-2309 GCF_027531105.1 Microcystis sp. LE18-22.4A | reverse complement strand
TCGGCGGTAGTGGTTGTCCACCCTGGAATCACAGTAGAGCCTGGGTTCAAAGACATCCATCCAAATCCATTATTGACGAAAGGCCCGGCAGTCTTTTCAAAGCTGCCCTTTTGGAGTAGGTTAGCTGCTTGCGCTGTACCTGCTGCCAGACTGATAAGTATTTGGGGGCGGGGGGGGGGGTGGTTTTTGTTGTTGTGTTTTGTGTTTTTGTGTGGTGTGTGGGTTGTGTTTTTTGGTGGTGGTTTTAAGCAGTATTTAGCTGACCATTGGTATAGGCAAGGACATCAATTTCTAGGTGTTGTCCTTCTTTACTGACTCGCACACTGGGACTGATAACTTCCATACCAAAGCGTTGTCTGAGAATCTTTTCCATTGAAGGGAGGGCAAGTCCTTCGGTAAAACTGCCGAATTTTGCACCGAGTCCCCCAATTTGCTGACCTAATTCTTTGAGTTGTTTGTCAGTTTTCTTCTGTTGTTGGGCGTTTTCCTGCTGTTGCTGACTAACTTCCTTCAATAGTAGGTCAGTCTCCTTCAGTTGTTTGTCAGTTTCTTTTTGAGCAGTCGCTAATTCGGCTAAGAGTCGCCATACGTCTTCGGATGTAGTTGCCATAGCTAATTTTTTCTCTCTGATTTAGTCTATTGCTATTTTACTGAATTTTGCCGATTCATGAAGAAGATAGTGCTTCTGCCTTTGAGTAAGAGAGCGATAAGTAGGGCGTGTTACGCTGTCGCTAACATACCTTTATTTTTATAAGTAACTTAGAGTATTGTTAAGATTTGATAAATTTAACGGCAAGACTTTCAAATCTACAGAATTAAACATTATAGATCAGGCAGAACCACATTTTTTAAGAGGCATTTAGTTATGACATTAGTAAAATTGATTAAAAACTCCATCGGGGGGGGGGTAATACTTATCAGTCTGGCAGCAGGTACAGCGCAAGCAGCTAACCTACTCCAAAATGGCAGCTTTGAAAATACTGCCGGGACTTTCGTCAATAATGGATTTGGATGGATGTCTTTGAACCCAGGCTCTACTGTGATTCCAGGGTGGACAACCACTACCGCCGAACTGGCATGGGGGCAAAATGGCAGTTCGGATGGACTTACTACTCCTTTTGGAGCTTTCAGGCTCGATCTTAGTGGTTACCACGATTCCTCTCCCTATGGAGGCGTGACTCAAACTATTAACACTACGGTGGGTCAGCAATATACCCTCTCTCTCTCTTTGGGAATTTTAAACCCCACTTATCCAGGTCCTATCTCAGTCACCGCGACCGCCGGTTCCTCTAACCAAACATTCACGTTCAATCCATCAGGTTCTGGCAATCAGTGGGGTGGCTTCAGCTTGGATTTCACTGCGACGAGTACGTCCACTCCTATCTCTATTGTTGGAATTTCAACCGCAAACACACATTATCTTGGGCTAGATAATGTATCAGTTGAAGCAAAAACCACACAAACTGTTCCTGAACCTAGCACAATTTTAGGCTTAGGTTTATTGGGATTTGGTGCTTTCTGCCAGCGCAAACTAGCTCAAGGGAAGAAGTCAAAACAGGACAATTGAGTTGAGAAATTTGGGATTTCTTTCAACAAATTTTTGATAGGTGTCTATGTGCAGATGAATTATCAGGCCAGCGGCAAACAAGTCGCCCCCATGGAACGGGCCATGGGTTTAAGTGATGAGGTTATTCGTTATTTAACCCTAAAACTCGATCGCGTGGTGGCCCCCCCCTGCGGATTTATCTCCCTTAACGGAAATTCCCCCCTCTCCTATCACCGAAGCGGTGGTGGAAGAGGACGGCATCTCCGAGGAAGATTAATTATAGTCACAACTGTGTCGGGTCAATGCCCAATTCCCGTAATCGGGCAAAAGCGCGATCGCGTTCTTGTTGTGCTTGGTTGCGTTCTTGTTGTGCTTGGTCGCGTTCTTGTTGTGCTTGGTCGCGCTCCTCAAAGAGGGTTTCAGGGTCTTTAAATCGTTCCCCATCGGGATAAAAGACCTCTAAACCCTCTTCAAACATCTCAAACCGAATCCCTAGGATTGGGGAAGTCCAGGGAAAATTCAAGGCCGTTACTGGGAAAAAATCCTCTTGCTGATTGGGTCGCACCAATCCCCAGAAATCATGGGAGTCTGGGTCATAGAAAAACATTTCTAATACCCCATACTCCCGATAGAAAGACTGCTTTTTGAGCATTTCCCTGGCACTATTGCTCGGAGAGAGGATTTCAAACACTACCTGGGGGGCAATATTGTCTTCTTCCCATTGTTTATAGCTGCCGCGCTCACCCGGTGGACGGCCGAAAAC
>NZ_JAPZRB010000614.1:0-14036 GCF_027531105.1 Microcystis sp. LE18-22.4A | reverse complement strand
CAAAGGAATTGGTTATATTAGTGGAGATACCGAAAAAAAGCTATCTGTAAGCGATACCAATGGTCAACGATTGGGACAGATAGCTGTTAGTAAGATTCAGTTAATTCGTCGTTCTAACGGTTTAATTGTTTCTCGCTAACTCATATAAAGCCGCCCTCCGCTATCGCTAAAGGGCGGGGTTTCAGACCCATTTTTTCGATGACCGGACTAAGTATTGATCGCCAGAAAAAAAAGCATAAACAGGGCCAAACAAAAGCTGATAGTCCCCCGCTTAACATCAAAGAGAAACTTGCCCTCAAAAAAGAAGAAAGGCAAAAGAAACAAAAGTTAACGGGGTTGATTATTTTTGCCATTTGTGTGGCAATTTTGCTCGGATTACCCCTCAGCTTATTATTTGATGCCAAGATAGGAGCGGCAGTAAGTTTAGCCTTAATTTTAGTAGTTTTCTCCTTTAGCTATCCTCGCATGGCTCTTTGGGCATTTATTATCTATGTCCCCTTCACTGGCACTATTATCTATTGGTTGGGAGGTAGTTCAATCCTCCAGCTTAGTAAAGATATCTTTTATCTACCCGCTTTAATCGCCTTAGTTTTAGAATGTCGAAAAAAGCAATTACCGATTATTGTCCCCAAACAATTAGGTACAACCCTATTATTAATCTTTGTTTTCTGTGTAGTTTGTCTATTAGCCGTCAATTTGCAGAGACAATTTCTGCCTACTTGTGATTCCGTGGCTGGGATGAGTATCTTTAGGGATGGTCGTTTGCGCGGGATTCCCTGTCGGGAAAGTGAGACTTTTCTGCAAGGAATATTAGGATTTAAAGTTTTGCTGGGTTATGTCCCCTTGATCTTCTGCACTTATTACTTAATCAAAGACAAACCGACCCTATTATTTTTTAGTCGTCTTTTAGTGACTTTAGCGATTATTTGTTGTGTCCTAGGACTAATGCAATACTGGATGCTGAAAACCGGTCGTTGTGTAGGAACTAGAGGCTTTGTAGCTGATGCACTATTCAAAGCCCACTTAGATGCAAGGTGTTTGGTTGGTGGGGCATTAGTGTATAGTCCGGAAGTGAATATGATCCGCCTACCAGGTACCTTTGTTTCTCCCTGGCACTGGGCTTGGTTTTTGGTCTCTAGTGCCGTAGTTTGTTATGCCAGTGCCTTTAGTGAAACTTCCCAAAAATGGCGACTAGCAGCCCTAGTGGGTTTAACCCTAGTTTTTATTAATGCAGTGATCTCTGGGCAAAGACTAGCTTTCTTTGCTGTACCGATGATTATTGGTCTGATGACGATTCTTACAGGACAAATCGCTAACTTAAAACGATTTTTGCCGATCATTTTTGCCGCCACTTTACTTCTAGCTATCGGTTTTTCTTTCCTTAACCCGGATTTTGTCCAACAACGCTACGATAGTGCCATCAGCCGTTGGCAACAGTCTCCCCCCACCGCTTTTTTTCAAGAACAGTTGGATTTTGCTATCCGTAATCAGGGCGGTATTTTAGGTCGTGGACTTGGTGTGGCCACAGCTTCTGCTAGGGTTTTCGGTGATATTTCCTTTGTGGAAACCTATCACACTAAAGTTTTATTCGAGTTGGGATACATTGGTTTTGCCTTGTACATGATATTCATGACCCATCTAGTTTATCTGGCCTTCCGCACCTATCGTTCCCTCAAAGATCCGACTCTGCGAGGTTTTGCCGGTAGTTATTGGGTTTTGCTGCTCTTTGTTGCCTATCTTCCCTATTGGTATGCCCTCGATACGGATCCTGTGGGCGTTTATTACTGGATATTCGCAGGAGTAATTTTTAAATTACCCGTGATCGAAAAACAGGAAAAAGAAGCCAAAATTCTAGCGGGAGAAACCGCCACAAAATCCTCCAAAAAGGGCTTAAAATTTAAACGCAAAGGTGTTTCTTTAGCTTGAAATATGGGTGTTGGGTTTTAGGGTGTTGGGGTTTTAGGGTTTTAGTGGAAATTCCCCCACTCCCCCACTCCCCCACTCCCCCATTTCCCTATTTCCCCACTCCCCCACTTCCCCACTCCCCCACTCCCTGCTATGAATTTTCCCTCGATTTCTGTCATCATACCCACCTATCGACGCGAAGAGCCTCTTAAAGATACCCTCGATGACCTACTCAAACAAGATTATCCCGATTTTGAGGTATTAGTTATCGACCAGACCGCTACCCACAGCCCCGCCCTACAATCCTATCTGGAAAATATGGCTAATCAGCACAAAATTAGCTGGTATCGGCTGGATTGGGCGAGTTTACCCGGTGCCAGAAATTATGGAGTCCGTCGCGCCCAAGGCGATATCGTTCTTTTTATCGATGATGATGTGCGGCTCCCGGATAATTATCTCAAAGCACATAGTGAGAATTTTGTCAAGAACCCTGAGATAGGTGTAGTGGCAGGTCGGGTATTCGATCGCATGAAATTGGGTGACTCCCAAAAAATGGCGACAGATACCGGCAAACCCTACGAAATCGACTTTTTACCCCCCCAAGCCATGGATCCGGGCATTGCTTGGTATTACATCGATCTTGTTCACACCACTAAACCCCAGCAGGTAATCTCGGCCCGGGGCTGTAATATGTCTTTCCGGAAGGATATATTTAGGAAATACGGCATTTGGTTCGATGAACGCTTTCGTGGCAGTGCCGTGCGCGAGGAATCGGATTTTTGCTTAAGGTTACGCCAGACTCCCTATCATGTCTGGTACGATCCCACCGCTTATCTGGTTCATTTAGGGGAAGAAACCGGCGGCTGTCATGATATTAGCACTCGTTCTTTGAGTTATCAGACGACTTTTTATCATAATCACTTTCTGATGGCCCTGAAAAATCTCACTCCCGCTCAACAATTGCGACTCTACGCTAAATTATTTGATTGTCACGTTCTTGGCAATCCTCCCTGTAATAAAGGTGGTTCCCCGATTAAAATCCTTTCTAGGGGAATTTTTTATAGTTTAGGTTTTCTGGATGCTCTAAAAACTCAAGTAAAGTCCCTCTGGAATGATGGCCAAATTTATACAAAACTAGATAATCTATGAGAATTTTAGTCGCTAGTCATACATATATAGTTGATCTCAACTGTGAGAAACTGCGCGCCCTGACAAGATTAAATCCCAATATTGAAGTTACTATTGTTGTTCCCCAACGTTGGCAACCGGGAGGAGTCCAAAATAAAATCATTGAAAGTCAACCGAAAATAGCCGACAATTTCCGAGTTATTCCTATCTCTAATTTTAGCCAGAATAACCAAGCTTTATTAACTTTTGGCACTGATATAATTTCTTTATTGCAAAAATTTAGACCCGATATTATTCAAGTGGAACAGGGTTCTAAATCTCTCGCTTATGGTCAATTTATTACTCTGAATCGTCTCTTAAATCTCCGGGCTAAAAATGTATTTTTTACCTGGTGGAATCTTCCCTATACTCCTAAATTTCCCATCTCTTGGTTAGAAGCTTATAACCTGAAAAATACCGATGGTTTAATCGCCGGTAATCAGGACGGGGTAGATGTTTTAAAAGAACGGGGTTACAGGGGTAAATACACCGTTTTACCGCAATTAGGAGTGGATGAAGTCCTTTTTTCCCCTGGCAAGCAACCCGATTTAGCCCGATCTTTAGGCATTGAAAACGATGAATTCGTGATTGGTTTTATCGGTCGTTTTGTGGAAGAGAAAGGCATTCTAACGCTGATTAAAGCTGTAGCTAAATTAACAGGTAAGTGGAAATTATTACTGTTAGGTCGGGGAATCCTGAAAGATAAAATAGTCAGCGAAGCTAGAGCCGTAGGAATAAGCGATCGCTTGATGATAGTGGAAAGTGTTCCCCACGATCAAGTAGTTAATTATATTAACCTGATGAACACTTTAGTTTTGCCTTCAGAAATCACCTATCAGGTCAAAACCTTAACTGCCGTCGGTTGGAAAGAACAATTCGGTCATGTCTTAATTGAAGCTATGGCCTGTCAGGTTCCTGTTATTGGTTCTGATTCGGGAGAAATCCCCTTTGTTATTGCTGATACGGGTTTAATTTTTCCCGAAAAAGATGGGGAGGCACTGGCTAAATCTATACAAACTCTCTTAGATAATCCCAGCTTCGCTCAAGAATTAGGCCAGAGGGGTTATCAGAGGGTAATGACCAATTATACTAATAAAGCCCTCGCTCAAAAACAATTGGATTTCTATCAACAATTACTCCCTTGGTGATGGGGAGATGGGGTGTGGGGTGTGGGGTGTGGGGTGTGGGGTGTGGGGAGAAAAAAGCTGATAACTGATCACTGATAACTGATAACTGATCACTGATCACTGGTTATGAACCATTCTTGGCACCCCTTAGTCTAAAGGGACAAGTAGCTAGGGGTGAGGGGAATGATCGAGGTGATAACCGAGAAGCAAACAAGTGTGAGCGATCGAGAGTTAATCTTAAAATGTCAAAGGGGTGATCGGGGTGCTTTTCGTCACCTTTACCGTCTTTATCAACCAAAAATCCGCTCTACTCTCTATCAACTCTGTGGAAGGGAATTCCTAGAGGATTTTGTCCAAGAGGTATTTTTAAGACTGTGGCGCGGGTTGCCGAAATTGCGTTCACCTGAATACTTTTCCACTTGGGTTTATCGGATCACTTGGAATGTGGCGATCGATGGTCGGCGACAATTAGCCAAAAGACAAATGAGGATGGCCAAAAGCACTGATGAGGAAAACTCCCTTGATAGCGAATCCCGTCCCCAAGATAGTCCCGATTTGATGCAATTGCATTATGAGGAGGTGGTCCGACAAGGGTTAGAAATTCTCAGTTTAGAACATCGCGCTGTCCTTGTCCTTCACGATCTAGAGGACTTACCCCAAAAGGAAATCGCCCAAATCTTAGAAATTCCCCTCGGTACGGTGAAATCACGTCTTCATTATGCGCGTAAAACCATGGGTCAATTTTTGCAAAAACAAGGAGTTCTCTAATGTCCCCAGAAGATGACAAAGTGGTTAATTTTCTGCGTCGCTATCGTCCATCGCTGCCACCTCGACCGATAGATGAAGAAGAACAATTAATGCAAATGATTAGGGGAGAAAAGCCGGTAACTTGCCCAAAATCCCTGCCTTTATTGGGGTGGATAACTGGTATTACTGCCTTATCGGTGCTGATTGTTGGTTCCTATCGTTGGTTTCATCCTTATCCACAACTGGGCCAAATTTCCGACGAGCAGTTGGAAGCTTTTTTAGTGGAGAGTTGGAACCATAGCATCGCTCCACCGATTGCTGCTCCTAGCGTTTATAGTTCGCCTTGGATGACCTTAAACGAGCCTCATCTCACCTATTCTACCTATAATCCTTAATTTCTTGGTCGAGGTCAATTATGTCCCTTTCTACTCTCTCGATTCTCGGCACAACCATGGCTGTAACTCTGGCGGCTAACCTAGTCCCAACTGCCACTGTGCTATCCTATCCCCAAGATCGTCTATTTATCGCTCAAACTAGCTCTCCCCAGCGTCCTGAGAGTCGTCGAGTGAATAATTCTCGAGAAAGACTAATCGAACAATTAAACCTTACCGATGACCAAAAGTCGAAAATTGCCGCTATTCGTCAGAAATATCAGGAAAAAACCCAAAAGTTGCGAGACACCCTGAGAAGCAACGAACAAGAACTAAATAGTTTATTATCCAATAATGCCTCCGATCGAGATATCCGTTCTAAACATCAGCAAATCTCTCGGAATCGCCAAGAAATGAGTAACCTGCAATTTGAGAGTTTTTTGGAAATTCGTCAAGTGTTAACTCCCGCTCAAAGAACGGAATTTTCCCAATTAATGCAGGAACGTTGCCCTAATTCCCGCAATTGCGGACGACAATAATTCCTATCAGTGCCGATTAAGATCGAATTTGATTCCGATACATTAGAAAAACGCCAAGGATGGGTTACTACCCCATCCTCAACTTATCATTTACTGATAAATTATCGTTTCCAAGTGACTTTTGGTAGGATATGATTCATATCTACCCGGTCTCTGTACTTGGTGGCGAAGTTCAAGAGGGAATCGAGGAGAGAATCGGAGAGATAGTGAGGTTGTAGGCCTAGGTCGAGTAATTTCGTGTTTTTAGCCTTGAAATAATGTTCCTCTAACTCGATGCGCGGGTTGTCAAGATTGTTAATCTCCACATTTAACCCTAAGACAGAACCAGCTTTTTTAACCATCAGTGCCAAGTCACCGACACTGAACAGTTCGGTAAATTGGTTAAAGACGCGGAATTCCCCCGATTGAGCGGGATTTGCGATCGCTAATTCCAAACAACCCACGGTATCGCGGATATCTAAAAATCCTCGCGTTTGGCCACCTTTACCGTACACTGTTAGGGGATGACCGATCGCCGCTTGAATACAAAAACGGTTTAAAGCAGTACCAAAAACCCCATCGTAATCGAGACGGTTAATCAACATCTCATCCATTCCCGTTTCTTCGGTGAGGACTCCATAAACCACCCCTTGATTGAGATCTGTGGCTTTTAAACCCCACATCCGACAGGCAAAATGGATATTATGGCTATCGTGGACTTTGCTGAGATGGTACATACTACCAGGCTGTTTGGGATAGGGTAAAGTATCCTTACGACCGTTATGTTCGATCGTGATGTAGCCTTCTTCAATATCTATATTAGGTGTGCCATACTCACCCATGGTTCCCAGTTTCACTAGGTGCGCTTCGGGAAATTCCTCTTTCATCGCGTAGAGGATGTTTAAATTGCCAACAACGTTGTTAACTTGGGTTAAAACTGCGTGTTCGCGATCGATCATGGAGAAGGGTGCAGATCTCTGTTCTCCGAAGTGAACAATCGCATCCGGTTGAAACTGTCGCAGGGATTGAATCAAAAAGTCGTAGTTATTGATATCCCCGACAAAAAGATCGAGGGATTTTCCTGTCAGATCTTGCCAGCGTTGAATCCGATGAGATATGGGTGCGATCGGTGTTAAGGTATCGCAGCCTAATTGTAAGTCCCAATAGCGACGAACTAAACTATCAAGTATGCCTACTTCGTAACCTCTATTTGATAGATGGAGTGCCGTTGCCCAACCACAATAGCCGTCTCCGCCAATAACCAAAACTCTCATACAATATCTGTAAAGTTTATATACTCGTCTTTGGTAACTCTAGCAGTTTTGTGTCACGCTTTACCAGCCTAATCCCCGTGAACATAGCGGGGAAGTGGGGTGTGGGGTGTAGGGTGATGGGGAAATGGGGTGATGGGGAAATGGGGTGTAGGGTGTGGGGTGTAGGGTGATGGGGAAATGGGTGTGGGGTGTAGGGTGATGGGGAAATGGGGTGATGGGGAAATGGGGTGTAGGGTGTGGGGTGTAGGGTGTGGGGTGTAGGGTGATGGGGAAATGGGTGTGGGGTGTAGGGTGATGGGGAAATGGGGAAATAGGGAGAATCAATAAAGGTAGTCTATTGACAACTGATAACTGATAACTGATAACTGATCACTGATGAGGGTGTTCTAGAAAACTTGACAAGGGAACGGATTACAGGGAAACTCAGCTTGTAATCAGTGGGCTTTGCTGACGAGAAAACAAAAGCCAAAAATCTAGATAAAAGGCAGTTTTTTCGGTAACTCAGGGCCTATCTGCTTTTTACTTTTTACTTTTTACTTTTCACTTTATTACTTGATCTTATGCGTTGGCAAGCTCGGCAAAAATCTTCCTTTTCTTTCCTTCCCCTATACGGATTTTTGGCATTTATCGTCGTTTGTCTGATTATTTGGGCAAGTTCTCTCTATCCTCGCTCTAATGCTCTGGTGGGGGGTGATTCTTTCCCCGCACCTTTTCGGGAGTTTCAGCCGGAATGCGCGGATTATGTTCTAGAAAATAGTTCTTTTAAGGATATATCGAGAATTTTTGATTGTAAAACCTATAAAAACCTCTCCGATCGCGTGATTGTTCCCCTATCTCTCCAAAAAAACGATATTAGTCTCGATAATTGGCAAAATAACTCGGCAACAGCGATCGAATTAGCACCCTGGCCGGAAATTCATCCCCGCGCGCAAGAGACAAAAGTACCGATTTTAATGTATCACGACATTTTACCAGAAAAAGAGGTATTCTTTGACGTTACTCCAGGCGAATTAGAGGCACATTTCCAATTTTTGCAGGAAATCGGGGCAACTCCTATCAGTATCGATTGGTTAATTTCCCATCTGCGGACAGGGATCCCCCTTCCCGCTAAACCAGTTTTATTGACTTTTGATGATGGTTATGGGGGACATTACCAGTATGTCTATCCTTTATTGAGAAAATATAACTATCCCGCCGTTTTCTCGATTTATATCAATAAAATGGCTCAAAAAACTGGCAGAACCAGTGTCACTTGGCAACAACTCCGGGAAATGGCCGCCGATCCTCTAGTCCAAATTGTCTCCCATAGTGTTAGTCATCCCCGGGATTTAAGGTTATTATCCGATGCAGATTTGGAGCAAGAAGTCAAGCAATCGAAACAAATCTTAGAAAAAGAATTGGGTATTCCGATTAATTATTTCACCTATCCGGAAGGGAAGGCGGACGATAGAGTGAAGGAATTCGTCAAAAAAGCGGGTTATCGGGCGGCTTTATCGATGAATGACCTCGATGAACATTTTGCTGGACAATCCCCCGATTTACTCACTATTGGACGCTTTGGGCAATCGCGCACGCGAGAAATTGTCCCGCAAGCTTGGGGAGGTGATCCCTTACCCCGTAGGGATGGCGGTTTTAACTTTGCCACCACCATCCAAAAACGGGAAGTGGAATTTCCAACTAATACACTTGTTTTAATTAGTGGCGGGATTCCCAAAACTATCCACGCTGATAGTCGCTATCAAGTGGAGGAAATTATCGCCGGCACAGAAGCGATCGCGGCTGTAGATGGCGGTTTTTTCTCTCTCAAGGAATTGGACTCAAATCAGATGATCGGGCCGGTTTTAAGCGAAAATGGCGGCTTTATCCCGGGATATGAAGGTGAAATCGACAAGTTAGAGGGTCGTCCTTTAGTAATCATTACCGATCGATGGGTGCGTTATCTTCCTTTTGATCCTGCCCGTCATAATACCCTAGAAGGAATCGCAGCGGAGGCCGGAGATGATCTCAAGGTTACGGATGCTTTTGTCGCGGCCGCTTGGTTAGTCAAAGATGGACAACCACAATCGCGAGAGTCCTTTGGTACACTTTACGGTTTTGATGCCCTGCGTCACCGGGCTTTTTGGGGGATTAATCAGGCAGGACAGCCAGTAATCGGGGTTTCCAGAGACCCGATCGATTCCATGACTTTGGGAGAATTATTAGTACAGGCAGGTTTTCGGGAGGCGGTGATGTTGGATTCAGGAGCAAGCACCTCCCTCGCTTATCAAGGTCAATCGCAAGTGCATTATACTCCCCGTCCTGTTCCCCACGTTGTCGCTTTATTTCCCCCCACAGAAACCTATATTGTTCCCATTAATCATGTGGGGATTCCCTGCGTAATTTTCGCCGATTCCTGTGCTGCGGGGAGTTAGGTTAGCAATATATGATCGAGTTAAACCTTAGCCCAGGATTCTACCATGGAGATCGAACGTCTTAACGCCCTTTCCGATAATTATATTTTCCTCCTCTACGATCGAGCGCAAAAAATTGCGGCCGTGGTGGATCCGGCGGAACCTGAACCGGTTTTCAGGCGATTAGAGGCTTTACAGGTGGATTTAGTCGCTATTTTCAATACCCATCACCACGGCGACCATGTGGGGGCTAATCAGGCTTTAATTAATCGTTATCCCCATCTTTGTGTTTATGGGGGAAAGGAGGATCGCGGTCGCATTCCGGGCCAGCAGCTGTTTTTAGAGGAGGGGGACCGGGTGGAATTTGCCGGTCGCTGGGCCGAGGTTTTCTTTGTCCCCGGCCACACTCGCGGCCATATTGCCTATTATTTTCCCCCGGTTAACCCCGGAGATTACGGCGAGTTATTCTGTGGTGATACCCTGTTTTCGGGGGGTTGTGGTCGTTTATTTGAGGGAACACCGGGGCAAATGGTGGCTTCTTTAACTAAATTGCGATCGCTGCCTGACCAGACCAGGGTTTGGTGCGCTCACGAATATACGTTAAATAATTTAAAGTTTGCCTTGACAGTTGACCCTAATAATGCTGCTCTGCAACAGCGTTATCGGGAAGTGGAGAAAAATCGCGCTCAAGATCTTCCCACGATTCCGGCAATTTTGGGGACGGAAAAGCTGACTAATCCTTTTTTGCGTTGGGATAGTCCCGCTTTGGCCATGACCATGGATAGCAGCGAACCAGTACAAGTGTTTGCACGGCTGCGGGGGAAAAAAGATAATTTTTAGCAAACCCTACTTAGGGTTTACTGAATAAGCTTGTGGGTGGGGTGTGGGGTGTGGGAAAAAGTCCCTGAAATTTCCCCCCGATCACTCCCATATCCGCTACTTTTTGATTGACAAAAAGTCTAAAAGTCTTACCCAACAAGGTTTTTAGATTTATTCAGCCAGCCCTAATTAGTCGATGCTGTCTTTTGAGACTCCGAGCCGCTCGTCAATCAACCTGGAGATATTTCGAGAAATTCTCTCAGTCTTCATCACTGATGATTGGGTAGGGAATCAGACTTTCATAATCTTCTAAACTGGGACTAGAGAGACAGCAGTCAATAATTGTTTTACCCAGAGGATCTAGATCGGGTTCGAGAAATTGCTTAATCTGACGAGCAAAAAATTCTTTAAGAATCGTAGCCCTTCAATCCCCTTCTCTTGCCCTACCTTACCTTAAGGGAATCGGTTGGCACTGACTTTGAAGATACTCAAGCAAAGGCTTGACACTTTGAGGTAAGGAGTTATCGTCGGAGGAAATACTATATCTATTTCCGTCCTCAGTCTCAATGACGATCTCATAATTAAAGAGATCGGCAGCATTTTCTGTCCTCTGGCTTTGCAATTGCAAGATGCCACTTTGCTTGACTAAGGACTGCAATTGGGCAGCTTCGTCAGGGGAAAGTAATTGGGTATCAATTTCACATCCCCTGATCAAGCCAGCAAATCCCCCTGACTGTTGGAATTGAATTTTCATCGACTTTTTAACCTCACTATTAAATTTGCCGACACGACTTGGCAATTCTGAGAAGGCGGACAGAAATAACTCCCTGCTTGCCTCACTTTTCGACCCTGCCAATTGTTGTCCTATCTCTACTGGCTCTCCCAGCATTATCGGGTAAAATGTATATGGCATTACAAAAGCTTGCACGGTGAGTTAGGTTGGATTGATAAATTTTGATTGAGTTTGAATGCTAATTGTCGCCTAACCCACCCTTGTCGCTTAAAAGCAGTGGTAGAAAGTTCCACACTAGCAGTCTGTCAATTTTAAAGTGATGGGTTTGAGACAAGCAGGGGGAGCAGAGGGGGCAGGGGAAGCAGGGGGAGATTTATCCCTCAATTCAATCTTGACAGACTACTAGGTTAGAAATGGTTCCTAGTCTTCTTGTGGTAGCTCTGGTAGAGGCGGCAGAGCGATCTCTCCACCTGCCAATGACGTAAGTTGCTCGACAGGCACGGGCGCGAGTTCCGCTCCTCCCATCGGGGCAATTCCCTCGCTGCCAGCACTGGCCATGGTTTCTAATGCTTCAGGGGAGAAGAGGGTGAAAGCGGCAGCGCCCCCCTGAGAAGCTAGTTGCTCGACAGGCACAGGTGCGAGTTCCGCTCCTCCCATCGGGGCAATTCCCTCGCTGCCAGAACTGGCCATGGTTTCTAATGCTTCAGGGGAGAAGAGGGTGAAAGCGGCAGCGCCCCCCTGAGAAGCCAGTTGCTCGACAGGCACGGGCGCGAGTCCCAATCCAGCAATAGCGGAAATTTCGGTGCTGCCAGCGCTCGCCATCGCTTCCGACGTTCCTGTGTTGATGAAAAAGTTAAAATTCACCTTGCTAACCTCTCTCTGACTTGACTAAATGGACTCCAAGGAGATGGCAAAGCAAATTGAATTTATACCAATCTGCTCTGCCAATGCTGCTTACAGTAGGTAAGCATTAGTAATGTAGTCTACACCGCTGATATTTTGAATGTAGACATTGACCCGGCGGCCGGTTGCTTTGGCAATACAAAGGAGATCGAACAAATTAGTAACCCCATCGGCAGTCGAGGGGTAGATTTGCTTCCAGCCGCTAACCCCCTCAATAACCGCAAAGGCGTACTTACTGGGATAGGCAGTGTAGGTGTATTGTACTAGCCGATTGTTGTACCACATGATAATCCTCCTCAAGCTTAAAGTAGATAAGCGTTGGTAATGTAGTCCACACCGCTGATATTTTGAATGTAGACTTGAACGCGGCGGTTTGTGCCTTTCGCCAGGCAGAGAAGTTTGAACAAATTAGTCACACCATCGGCAGTCGAGGGGTAGATTTGCTTCCAGCCGCTAACCCCCTCAATAACCGCAAAGGCGTACTTACTGGGATAAGCAGTGTAGGTGTACTGGACGAGCCGATTGTAGTACCATTGTCCCGTCGAAACCGTAATGTTAATTCCGACATCTGCCCAACCTTTGACCACGGCTTTTTGTTCCAAGCTATTAGCTCCGTAAAGGTCTCCCGCTACTTGGTAAGTCTTATTGGCGGCATCCTGGAAATCGGAGTTCTGACCTAGCTTGTCTTTTAAGGTGACATACCAGATGCGGCCCGCTTTCTCCCAAGCATTGCCCCCAATCTCGAGGGCTGCGTTGTAAAAGGCATGATTGGGAATGCCTGAGTTGATGTGAACGCCTCCGTGGTCAGCAGAGCCAGTATAGATGTCTTTCATGTGGGCTGGTTGCGGATCTTTGCCCAGCACTGGATCGTCATAAGCTGTTCCCGGTGCTTTCATCGAGCGGAGAGCTTGACCTTTGACCTTGGCAGTAAGCAAGCCGGCTCCAATCAACCAGTCAGCTTGTGCTGCCGTCTGGCCGAGTTTTCGCTGCTTGACCAGGGAACCGAAGACATCTGCCATCGACTCATTGAGTGCCCCGGGCTGATTTTGATAGACGAGGTTGGCTGTATGCTGCACTACGCCGTGAGTCAACTCGTGTCCGATCACGTCAATGGCTATGGTAAAGCGGTTGAAAATAGAGCCATCCCCGTCACCATAGGTCATTTGCTGCCCGTTCCAAAAAGCGTTGTTATATTTCTGTCCGTAGTGTACGGTCGAAATTAACTCCATCCCGTTATTGTCAATCGAGTTGCGCCCGTAAATGTCATAGTAGAGATCGAAGGTGGCTCCTGAACCGTCGTAGGCTTCATCTACGGCAGCATCACCGGTTGGTCCTTGCCCTTCCTGGCGCACCACTTTCGGTCCTGGAAGTGTGGTTCCGTTTTGGGCATCGTAGATGGTTCGCTTCTTCGCTACTGCTGCCGCTTCCTGAGGCGATGCCACTGTCAGGGCGGCGATTTGTTGGCGCCCTGCCCGAAACTGAGCCGCAGAGATTAATGTTTGTCGCGCTAGTTCTTGCTGCTCAGGATCTCCCCGCTCTACAATATTTTCCAGCATATAGCTAGGAATTATGCAGAATAGGGGATGGCGATTATCGTGATGGTGATGTAAGCACTTATGCATCTTTACATCCCTCCTAATAGGTTCATCTACTTTCTATAATAACGAGAAATTTCTGAATAATTGAATAATTGCTAGGCGCAATAAAACTTAATATTTCAAGCTGTTAATGCCAGTAAATTATTAGTTTTTGTGTAATTTTATTGACAAAAAACTTATTTTGTGCTAGATACTATTTCTCTATGAAGCTGCGCTTAATACGGTTCATTCGTTCCGCGCCACCTCTTCAGGAACTATCATCGCCGCCACCGCTCCTAAGGCCTTTACATCCCGATAACGGGGCATAAACTGTTTAAATTTCCCTAGACGTTCGGCTCTTTCGTACTTAGGGTCTGCTGAAAAAGTTTTTCCTAGGGGCAGGGTGTAGGGTGTGGGGTGTGGGGTGTGGGGTTTTACCGATTTTGAGGGGGTCAATTACCTAATTTTCAGGGAAAAAGTCCCTGAATTTACCCCTGATCACTCC
>NZ_JAPZRB010000071.1:0-1751 GCF_027531105.1 Microcystis sp. LE18-22.4A | reverse complement strand
CCTCAACGGTTTCAACTTCAACCAGTCGATTCTCGATTCTCAAGGTCGTGTAATCGGTACTTGGGCCGATGTGTTAAACCGCGCTGGTATCGGTATGGAAGTAATGCACGAGCGCAATGCACATAACTTCCCCTTAGACTTGGCTAGTGGTGAACAGGCTCCTGTAGCTCTGACCGCTCCTGCTATCAATGGTTAATTCCTAGTCTGAACGAAAAGGCACTCCCGCAAGGGGGTGCTTTTTTGTTGTTAGAATATAAGGTGGTTTTTTGAGAGGTTGAATTATGATCAGTTTAGAACAAGCTTTAAATACTGTTGAGCAACTATCTTTAGAACAACAGGAAATGTTATTAGAAATTTTACAAAATCGTTTACTTGATATTCGTCGTCAAGAAATTGCTAGGGATGCTAGGGAGTCAATTAATGCTTTTCATCAAGGAGAATTTAAACCTCAACCCCTAGAAATTATTCTGAGAGAATTGAGAGAAACTTTAGAATAGATATTATGAGAGAACTGGTTTTAACGCCTAAATTTAAGCGGACTTTCCGTAAGTTTGTTCTCAGAAATCCTCAACGACAGAAAGCGATTGAGAAGACATTGGCACAAATGAGGGAAGATATTTATTTTTTGAGCTTGGGAACTCATTCATTAAGAGGGGAATTATCGGGACTTAAAGCTTGTTCTTGTGGTTATGATTGTCGGATTATTTTTTCTATAAAAATTGAGCCAGACACCCAGGAGGAAGTTATCATTTTACTTGACATTGGTACTCATGATGAAGTGTATTGATAAAATAGGAAAAACTAGAAAGCGCTCCTGCGGGTTTCTGCGTTGCGGTACACATATATTTATAATAAGATAAATTTGGCTCTCTTAGGTTTGGTGGGTAAAATGTATTCTAAGATACAGTCCTGGTGACGAGCGAGTGGAGCAAACCACAAAGACACAAAGGACACAAAGATTGATCGCTCCTATATAAGTTAAACTGATCACACAAAGAATAAGAGATCCCAGGTTTTGATCGAGAGTTAAGAGGTAAAATGATGACTTTGCAAGAAATGATCAAATCTTTTGAGAATTTATCAGAGGATGAACAGGAGTCATTGTTAGAGATTTTGTGTCAATATAGAGCTAAAGCAAGAGAAAGAGAAATTTTAGCTAATTTTAAGGAATTGAAAGATGCGATCGCTACTGGAACGGCCAGAAGGGGAACCGTAGAAGATTTGATTGCTGATTTGAATGAGGATTAACAATGGATCTAATATGGAGTGATGGGTTTAAGCGTTCGTTTAAGAAGCTAATCAAGAAAAATACCCAGTTAAAACCTAAAATTTTCGATGTACTTAGAAAACTGGCAGAAGACCCATTTACACTGTCTTTAAAAACCCATAAGTTAAGTGGTAATTTAGAAGGGTTATGGTCTTGTACTGTAGCTTACGATTGTCGAATTATTTTTAGTTTTTCGGAAGATGGAGAATATTTAGAAGTCATCATCTTGTTAATTGATATTGGTAGTCACGATCAGGTGTATAGAAAATAGGATAGACTGGAAAGCGATCCTGCGGGTTTCTGCGTTGCGGTACACATATATTTATAATAAGATAAATTTTTTCTAATCGTTAGGATTTCTTTTAAGATAGGATTTAAACACAGGATTAATAGGAAAATAGGACGAGGTTTCTGATGGTAATTTATCCAGTAAACAGCGTCTTATTAATGACTGAATAGTTGCCCAAAATTCAGAAGTAGATAA
>NZ_JAPZRB010000062.1:0-9853 GCF_027531105.1 Microcystis sp. LE18-22.4A | reverse complement strand
TTACCAGTTTTGAGGTGGCCAATTACCTAATTTTCAGGGAAAAAGTGCCTAAATTTCCCCCCGATCACTCCCAGATCCAGTACTTTTTGATTGACAAAAGGTCTAAAAGTCTTACCCAACAAGGTTTTTAGATTTATTCAGCAGACCCTATTTAGGGGTTGCTGGCTTATCACCTTGACATCAGGGCCGTAGAGATTTGTACTCAATTACTATCCTATCGCTAAATTCTGGGAAGAAATCAAAATCCCCCTAAATCCTTAACAAATTCCTAATCATCTCGTTTGGCATCATGATAAGCCGCCCCGAGGTATAATTCCCCTACTTTCGGGTTATTGAGTAAATCTTGACCCGATCCCTGAAAACGATCTTGACCACTTTCTAAAACATAACCTCGATCGGACATCATTAGGGCTTTTTTGGCATTCTGTTCCACTAAAATAATTGCAGTTCCCGTCTGATTAATCACTTTTATCTGTTCAAAAACGCTGGTTACTAAGATAGGAGATAAAGCTGCCGAAGGTTCATCGAGAATTAATAAATCCGGTTGCAACATCAGCGCTCGTCCCATGGCTAACATCTGTCTTTCTCCTCCGGATAAAGTGCCAGCTTTCTGACGACGGCGCTCGCTCAAACGGGGAAACATGGCATAAATGGGCTCTTTTAAAGATTTGATATTTCCTTTGCTCGTAAAAGCTCCCATTTCAAGGTTTTCTTCAATGCTCAGGGATGGAAAAACATTAGCAATTTGGGGAACATAACCCATTCCGAGGGGAACGATTTGATTAGATTTCCAACCGGCGATATTTTGTCCCTTAAAAGTGATAGTTCCAGCACTGGGTTTTAATAAACCAAAAATCGTCTTAGCGAGGGTAGATTTTCCCGCACCATTGGGACCGATAACCGTGACTAATTCCCCCGGTGCAATGCGAAAGTTAACCCCTTGCAATATGTATAAATCCTGCACATAACCAGCATAAACTTGTTCAACTTCTAAAAGATAATCCATGGTAAGGTAAAAAGGAGATAGGAGAGAGTAATATGAATTATGAATTGGGAAGTGGGAAGCATTTTCAGTGAACAGTAATCAGTGAACTGAAAACTCACATCTGATAACTGATAACTGATCACTGATAAATTAGGGAGTTTTTTGTAAATCGGGACGTTCTTGTGGCAGAATTGCACCTTCGACGGGGCATACTTGTAGACAGATACCACAGTCGATACAAGTGGCAAAATCAATCCAATACCAATCGGTTCCTTTAACATTTTTACCCGGTCCCGGATGGATGCAAGCAACAGGACAAGCGGAAACGCAATCGGCAACCCCTTCACAAGTTCCAGTGACGATCGAATGTGGCACAGTGTTTTCTCCTCTAATTCTTAACATTACTTTACCACTTTTAGGCACTGCCGTGCCAAGATCGGATCATTGTTAGGAAACTTTCTCTTAATTCCCTAAAATATTGGGAGTTTTTTCTTGATCTTAGCAAGAAGTAAAATAGAAGTTTTCGCTAGGGTTTTTCCTATTCCCTTACGGGAGGACAAATAGTTAATTTCTTCCTGTAATTCCTGATTATTTTTCTGGAGATAATTATGATTATTTTCTAATTCTTTTAGGGATATTTCCATGTCTTTTATAGTACGATAATCTTGCTGTTGTTTCAGATACATTATCTGTTGTGCTTCCTGTAATTTTCTTAACTCTAACCAGACTTGATTCTGACTTGATTCCTTAGTTTCACTGAGCGCATACCAGAGAAAATCAGTGATTTCTTCCGCTATTGTTTGATTAACTTCAAAAAACTCGATAATATCAATTTTTTCGGGGTTAATTTTCGGGTATGACTTTCTTAAGTCTTGGGCGATATTAGAGGAAAAAGCGATGATTCTAGAAGCGGATAAAATTGCATAGTGTTTTTCTAAATCTACTGGTAAATTGCCGTTTTCTTCTGGGAATTCATAAGCAAGCAAAAGTAGAGAAGGAGTGTTTAAGGGACTGGTATAAAAAGTGGAAATAAATAAATTTGCCTGTAGGCGATCGCAAATAGCTTGAATTTTTCTGGCATCCTTTCCCGTACAATTATAATCGTAGGATTCCGCAGGCCAATATTTAAATTCTTCCCATCTTGGTGCGGTGTTATTTCTATCTAAAATAACAATGTGTTGACTAAATTCTAATTGACTCCAATGCTCTAGAATTGAAGACCAAATTCTGGCTAATTTTCGTTGCTTAAGTTGAAAGATCACGCCATCAATAACAATAATTGGGCATCTTTTCCGGGAGATAGCTTGAATTGTTTGTAATTTTTCTCGCTCATCTTCCTGTAAAATTATGCCTAAATCTTCCATCTTAACTGGATTGGGTTTAATTTCTATATCCTTAATGTCTGGGTGGGGAATTTTATAGATTTTACACACTTGATAATGTTCCTGTAATGCTTGACCATTACTGCCATGTTCTAAGCCTTGGAGATTTAAATAATATAACCCTAAAATCTCAGGAATCAAAGCCATTTTTTCCCCTTGACTGCCGATTCTTAACCAAAATTCGTAATCACCGACACAGCGAAAATTTTCCTGAAAATAACCATATTTATCGTGCAGCATTTTTCGCCACATTGGTTGAGAACCCACACAACAACCTTGACGCATCTGTTGATAGGAGTAATTTGGCCAATTCCAATGTTTTAAAGCTGGGGTGGTGGCAAAAGTATCATTTTTGAGGGTGGTAATTAATTGATCGGCATAAACTAAACTAATCTCTCTATTGTTATCTAGATAATTAGCCATAATTTCCAGAGCATTAAAACAGCGACGATCATCAGTATTCCCATTGGTGATATAGGAACCCCTAGCTAGTTTAATAGCACGATTCCAAGCGCGGTAGAGGGTTTCTCGTTCTCTAGTTCTCTGGTAAATAATATTAGGATAATTTTCTTGAAACTCTTGGATAATCTCCCCTTCATTCTCCGGGGAAGCACTATCGATAATAATAAGTTCTACTTCTCCCTTTTCGTAAAGAGTTTGAGTAACTAAATCCTCTAAACAACCCCGGATAAACTCCGCGGATTTATAGGTAGAAACAATTACAGAAACTTTGATCCTCTGCACGGGGATAGAGTTATTAAAACTAGGATTCATCGGCTTATCTGATCGCAATTCAAGACAGAAAATTTTTTTGATAATTTTGAAAAAGAAGATTTTAAGACTCTATATTCGATCGGGAGAATTGTCAAGATGTTATCGACTCTTATTGAAGATACCAGTTTATTTACCTTTGGCTTGTTACTTGACATAATAAAAAACTATAATGGGAAGGCTGTGGAAAATGAGCAACAATGACCGTATCTTCCTCCCTAGACTGGTTAACCCGTGGCACCAGTGATTTATTCCCCCATCAACCCGACTCCCAAGAGCCTAGGGAAAATTTAACCCAACTACTGCAAACTACCGATCGCCCTTTAAGAATTAAACTAGGTATTGACCCCACCGGCAGCGATATTCACCTAGGTCATAGTATCCCTTTTCGGAAACTGCGTGCTTTCCAGGATGCCGGTCATGTAGCAGTGGTGATTATTGGTGATTTTACCGCTAGAATCGGCGATCCGACGGGAAAATCGGAAGTTAGAAAACAATTAACCATCGAAGAAGTGAGAGCCAATGCCGAGAATTATCTGGCACAATTACGCCCAATTTTAGATTTTAACACCCCTAATCGCCTAGAAATTCGCTATAACTCGGAATGGTTGGGGAAATTAGACCTATCGCAAATTCTCGAACTTCTCTCCACCATGACCGTCGGGCAAATGTTGGCAAAAGAAGGCTTTTCCGAACGCTACGACCGGGAAAACCCGATTTTTCTCCATGAATTTCTCTATCCCTTAATGCAGGGTTATGATTCCGTCGCTGTCGAGGCCGATGTCGAATTGGGAGGAACTGATCAAAAATTTAATATTGCCGTCGGTCGTGATTTGCAGAAATATTTCGGTAAAAAACCGCAATTCGGGCTACTTTTACCGATTTTAATCGGAACCGATGGCAGTCAAAAAATGTCCAAATCCCTGAATAATTATGTGGGATTGCGGGAATCGGCCCTGTCCATGTACTCGAAACTGGAAAAAACCCCCGACGCTTTGTTAAAAGATTATTACGAACTATTGACAAATTTGCCCTTAGATGCTATGGCGAGCAATCCGCGAGAGGCACAAAAACAACTGGCGATCGAGGTAGTTGCCCAGTTTCACGGGAAAGAGGAAGCATTAAAGGCACAAAAAACAGCGCAGGAGATAGTTCTACAGGGAAATACAGCAGCAGCAGCTTCTGTACCCGAATTTTCCCTAGCAGCGGTCACTTTTCCCCTGAAATTATTCTATCTTCTCTCGGCCACCGGCTTATGTAAAAGTAGCGGCGAAGGGAGAAGACAGATTCAGGGGGGTGCAGTCAGAATCGATAGTGAGAAAATCACCGATGTGGACAAAAGTTTTGAGACAGCCGAAGCTTTAACGGGAAAAGTCCTACAGGTGGGCAAAAATAAATTTATTCGCTTCGTAGCTTAAATAAGCGAAAAAGTCCCTATTCGGCGGCTTTTTCCACGATTTCTAACTCAAAATCTCGAAAATGGGCTTTAAACTTTTTACTGAACTCGACGAGGACGGGTAGATTGGCGCTAACTGGTCTGCCACGCCATTCGGTGACAAACGCTTTCACCTGTCCCTCTAGTCCTTTCACGTCAAAAGGATTCGATTTGTGTTCAGGATGGTGATAAACCACCACGGACTCAATTACACGAACTCGATCGCCAACTTTCATAAACTCTCTAGCGAAGACAAACGCCTATTGTATCTTTGAAGACAATCTTATCATTGTACGCCGTATCAGGGAACGGGGAACTGAAAACTCTTAAGATTGAAACCTAGAGCTTGAGCTTTGACGATACTTTTGTTCGTAAGCAGCAATACTGGGAGCAACCTAAGCGTCACCTGTTGTGCAAGGCTGACGGCTAAAAAACTGATAACTGCTCACTGATTTGATAGCATGGGGGAAAACCTATAGAGGGTTAAGCGGTATGAGTGACTATAAAGATTCTTCTTCCATGCGCTATTTCCTGGCGGGATTAAAACCCTTTGCCCAACCTTTATTTTGGCTACCGTTAGGAATATTTTCCTTGGCTCTAATTGGTTTGTGGGTATATCAACAGAATCCTGAATGGTTGGGTTCGGTATTAGATACCCCAGGAATGTCCTTGGAGGAGCGGGAAATCAGGGCTAACCAGATTACCGATACTCCTCTCCCCACTGCTGTACCATTGCCGGCCATTCCTGCCCATAATAATACCGCTCGCCTGAATAAACCGGCCTCGACCAAGCCTTTTGACCCTTTAAATACTAATCCTGATAACAACCAGAAACCCTCTTTATTCACCCCGTTAATGCCGCAGCCTAAGCAAAATCAGGCACCGAAGGCTAGTAAAAGTCTGCAACCGATTCAAGTGCAACCGATTAGTGGCAACAATAGCAATTATCCTTTACAAAGGGAAATCGAAAATCGCTCGCGGACTCCTAACTTGAATAATTTTCCTAATCCCAACCCCGGGGGCAGCCCGAATCAAGTCAACCCCCAGGGAAATTATTCCCCTGAGCAACAAAATGTTCAGGCCCCACCCTCCCGGAATAATGCCAACCCTAACCCCGTCCCGGGCCCTAGCAACCAATCCAACTATTATCAACCCCCCGTATATCAGGCCCCCGTCTACGGCAGTCAACCTAACGTCACTGGTTATCCCAATCAGGGAATGCCGCCCAACAATAATGGCACCCCCAATCAAGTCCCACCTGAAAGTATTAACCGAGGTTTCTCCATCCAACAACCCATTAATGCCCAGCCTTCTGGTTACTAGAGGAACTTAGATTTGAGCTTGTAGGAAGTCTAATAAAATCGGATTAACTATTTCTGGGGCCTCGTCCTGGGGACAGTGGCCTAAACCGGCTAAGGGGATAAACTGTTTTACGGTCGGGAATCTTGCTAATTCTTGGCCCAAGGCCAAGGGCTCCCAGGGATCCTCGCTACCCCAAAGCAGAATAGCCCGACAGGGGAGAATCGGCAGTAGGTCTTCTGGCAGTGGGCCGCCAGAATAACCGGTAAAAGCGAGGAAAACCTCGATCGCTCCCTGATCTCGGGCGGGTTTTAGGATTATTTCTACTAATTCCTCCGTTACCGCTTCCGAGCGCCGATAAGCTTGCAGGAGAATTTTACGCACTGTCTGGGGTTTAGCGATCTGTTGGAAGAAAAAAGCCCCAATTGCTTTATTTTTGAGAATTATTTGGGCAATATCCGCACCTAAACGACGATACCAGGGTAATTTACCCCGTTTTCTTTCGTGCAGTAGTCTGAGGGAACAATTAATCGCCGCCACCCCAAGGACAAAATCGGGATGATCGACGGCAGCCTGCATGATGGCGACGCAACCGATGGAATTACCCGCCAAAAAAGCAGGACCCCCCACCACTTCCCGACAAAAATCGGCAATTTGCGCCCCCCAAGTCTCGAAAGTGTAATCGATCTCGTTTTTCGGTTCGGGTTTGTCGGAACCGCCAAAACCAATTAAATCGAGGGCAAAACAGCGACATTTTTCGCCTAAAACGGGGATATTTTTCCGCCAATGTCCCCAAGATGCCCCAAATCCATGCACAAGCACGATCGCCGGCCCCGTCTCCCCCGCACTCTGATAGGTGATTTTGAATCCCCGCCAATGCCAGATTTTTGCTTGTGTCTCTAATCCTAGAATTTGCTGCATATTTTTGTTTATCTGTAAAGTATTCGTTGCTTTTCTTAATATATACTGTCAGGAAAGAAGCATTAAGCGAATATTTTGAAGCATTTTTAGAAAACGGGTTTCTTTGAGAAACCCGTTTTCTGGCAATATTAATTTCTGTTACAGGGGTCTTGAAAAATTGGCGATTGTTTGCATAGAATAGCCGCAGTCATCCTTTGCTGCCAACACCATGACTTCTACCCTTTTGTCGATTTTTGCTGCTGTTGACGATGTTTTGTTCAATTTTGCTCAATCTGATGGCTTGAGTCAAGTTAATCAGGTGAATAGTGCGAGAAATCAGCGTTTAACCGCTACCGTAGTCTTCCTTGATGCTGGTGTTACCGATTATCAAAGTCTCCAAGCTGGGGTAATTCCAGAAGTCGCCACCGTTATTCTCTCTGCCAATCAAGACGGAATCGAACAAATATCCGCTTTTTTACCACTGTTGAAACCTTAGATTTGTCGGAGTTGCAGACATCTGGGGTTTTTCAGCCAGATATACCCTTCTTTGCCGGCTTAAGTACCTAAGCAAAATTAATGACACAAATCTAACCCCCCCTTGCCGTTCGGCTGAGCTCACGGCCGAAGCCTCTTGCATGAGTGCCTTTCTCCACTAGGAAATTTATTTTGCACCACTACTTAACTGTTTAATTTTCACCCTTTATTCAGGAAAAAATCATGTCAACTCCTTTTTTAGTTAAGGATATAAGCCCCTATAGCTCCAACCCCATCCGTCTAACGGCAGTGGGCAATACCCTGTTCTTCGCTGCCAATGACGGCGTGAACGGTACTGAATTATGGAAAAGCGACGGCACGGCGGCCGGTACGGTTTTGGTCAAAGATATCCGCCCCGGTTCCTCTAACTCCTCCTCCGAATCTCTAACGGTGGTGGGCAGTACCTTGTTCTTCGGGGCCGATAACGGCGTGAACGGTCGGGAATTGTGGGCCTTAAATGTGAGTACGCCTGCAGCTGCCACCCTCGCCATTGCCGCCACCAATGCCAGTCAAACCGAGGGCAACAGTGGCAGTAAAGCCTTTACCTTCACCGTCACTCGTGCGGTTAATACCACGGGAAGCAATAACGTCAACTGGGCAGTTACCGGCAGCGGAACTAATCCTGCCAATGCCACGGATTTTGTCGGGTCCGTGTTACCCAGTGGGGTAGTGAGTTTTGCTGCGGGGGAAAGCAGTAAAGTAATTACTGTTGACGTTCAGGGAGATACAACGGTAGAACTGAACGAAAACTTTACCGTCACCCTCTCCAATGCCACCAACGGCGCTACCATTACCACTGCTACTGCCACCGGAACCATTCAAAATGATGATGTAGCAGTTCCCACCCTCGCTATTGCCGCCACCAATGCCAATCAAACCGAGGGCAACAGTGGCAGTAAAGCCTTTACCTTCACCGTCACTCGTGCGGATAACACCACGGGAAGCAATAACGTTAACTGGGCAGTTACCGGCAGCGGCAGCAATCCTGCTAATGCCACTGATTTTGTCGGAGGAGTGTTACCGTCAGGAAGCGTGAGTTTTGCGACGGGGGAAACCAGTAAAGTGATTACTGTTGACGTTCAGGGAGATACAACAGTAGAACTGGATGAAAACTTTACCGTCACCCTCTCCACTCCCACCAACGGCGCTACTATTACCACCGCTACTGCCACGGGAACCATCAATAATGATGACTTTATCGGTACTTCTGGTCCTGACACCCTTGTGGGAACCTCTGGAGCAGATGCCTTGACTGGATTAGCCGGAAACGATACTTATACGGTAAATGATGCCGGGGATTTGGTCATTGAAGCTCTCAACCAGGGAACCGATACCGTGCAAGCTTCCATTTCCTATACCCTAACCGATAACGTGGAGAATCTTACTCTTACGGGAACCGCTAACCTCAATGGTACAGGCAATAACCTTAATAACATTCTGACAGGTAATAGTGGTAATAACATCCTGACAGGTTTAGCTGGTAATGATAGCCTTGATGGAAAAGCTGGCGCAGATACAATGATTGGTGGTCTGGGAAATGATACTTACACCGTAGATAATACGGGAGATATAGTTACAGAAAACCTCAATGAGGGAACTGATACCGTCCAAGCTTCCATTTCCTACACCCTAACCGATAACGTTGAGAATCTTACTCTTACAGGAACCGCTAACCTCAATGGTACAGGCAATAACCTTAATAACATTCTGACAGGTAATAGTGGTAATAACATCTTAACGGGTAATGAAGGTAACGACACCCTGAATGGTGCAGCTGGAATCGATACTTTAACCGGTGGTTTAGGTGCAGACATCTTCATCTTCCAGTTTAGTCAGTCCACCGCCGCAGCCCTAGACCGAGTTACGGATTTTGCTATCGGTGATGATAAGATTGACCTGCTTAGTCAAGCTGGTGCGGCCATTAATGCCCCGGTCGCTTTTACCCGGGCAACAGATAGCACCACGACCAGTATTAACACTATTGTTACTAACGTCTTTACCGATGCTAATGGGGCAACAGCCGGAAATCAAGCTCTCGGAATTAACAGTGCTGTTTTAGTGCGGGATAATAGTTCTTCTACTTACCTAATTATCAACGACGGTACGGGGGGTTTCCAAAGTGCTAATGATTTGGTGATTAATCTGACTGGGTTAACGGGTACTTTACCGGCGCTCGGCACTATTGCAGTCAATAGTTTCTTTGTCTAAATTGATGGGGGGGATTCTTAAATCGAGTTCCCCCATTCACCAGTCATCAACTCATCGGCTCTGACAGGCGATCGCCATTGGTGTGAGTTTCAAACGTAAGCGTCAAAGTTGATCACAGGGAAGGAAATGGCGATCGCAGTGGGAGGCGGTCACTATGGCGTAAACTCAAGGGGGATTAGTGCAATCAGTAACGTTTAGTTCTTGACATCCTCGCCGCCCTAAAAGTGCGGCGATTCCTAAACCTCACGATTTAAGTTTCTGCTTCCACCACCGTCGCATACCACAGTTAAAAAACCATGTACTGTCTTACACAGAGTCCACAGACTTTCGCCCCATTTC
>NZ_JAPZRB010000201.1:0-44731 GCF_027531105.1 Microcystis sp. LE18-22.4A | reverse complement strand
ATACATTTATCCTGTGGCATAAGTTAACTGGGGGATTGCAAAGGCAGTGGGCGAATCGACCTTTAAACACTTTTGTGGAAGCCTTGGCAGCTTTTCGGACAGCGATGTCTTTCCGTTTCTTTGAGTGGCTGACCGAGAATCTGGATGTGTTTGCCGCTTACAAAGCCAGTTTAGGCTTTGTTTGGGCTTGAAATTTGTTTAAGTCCCACTAAGAAGTTTCATATTGAAGGTTACTGTTCGGGAGAGGTCGAATCAACCGTTAAATTTGCAAAACATTTACAAAACGAATATAAAGATAAAAGAATGATTTTTATTTGGGATGGAGCAAGCTATCATAAATTTGGAGAGTTCAAAGAGTTCTTAGAAGAAATAAATAATGGAAAGAAAGCTAATGAATGGCCAATTACTTGTATTTTATTTGCACCGAATGCTCCACAACAGAATCCAGTGGAAGATGTTTGGTTGCAAGGGAAAAACTTTTTAAGAAAATACTGGTATTTATGCAAGTCTTTTAAGATTGTCAAATTTTTATTTGAATTTTGTATTGATGATCATAAATTTGATTTTCCTAAAATTCATCAATACAGTTGTTTTTAAAAAATGATTTAGGATTGCTATATAATGGTCGAAGGGTCAAATTTGAAAAATTTTGCCTCAAACCCTGTCTGCGTAAGGATTTCAGGATTTTGTAGCCAGTAGTTTCTTAGTAGTACATTGCTTTAACTCAGGCTCTGTAAGACTTTTAGCCATAGCTAGTATATTTATACGGGGGAAGTTCAGGTATAGTAAATCCCTTGATAGATAGGGTTTGCGGCAAAAAGTAGGGGCGAAGCATTCGGATAGAAAATCTCCGGTTTCACCGATAGGTTATGCCCGAATGCTTCGCCCCTACAGGACGCGATCGCCGCTCAAGTGGCCAGAAAAAGCCAGATCAGCAGTCTCGATTACCTTTAATAGCTGTTCGATGCGGTTTTCCGTCGGGGGGGCCAAACAGGGAAAAACGGCTAAACCGGGGATTTGATTGGCCACCTCGGTGACAGCCACATCAAGGGTGACTAGGGGTAAATTAGCTAGGGTTTGCGACTCGCTCAAGGTTTGCAGATAAGAGTATAAATCTTCTGCGATCGAACTATCGATTAAGATAGCGTCCACCTCCCAGACACCAGCTAAAAGTTCCGCCTGTTCGCAACTATCGGCCTCAATAAAACGATAATTCTCCCGAACTAATTGATTATTCCAAATCCAGCTAAAGGAAGATAAATCGGAGAAATTGGGGGCATAATGGCCGTGTAAACGCAGCAGAGTCGGAGCAGTGCGCCGTTTGCGGCTAGGAATGGGGGAAACGGTCAGATTCAGGCAAGCTTGCAGATCTGCCGAGGTGATCGGCGGAACCAGAAAACTATCGGCCCCTTGCTGTTGACTGCGGTTGCGCTCAGAATCGGCAGCGGTGACAATAACTTTCATGTCTTTGGTTTGGGGATGGGATTTCAGCAGCGTTAACACATCCCAACCGGACAAGAGGGGTAGATTGGGATTGAGAAAAACACAACGGGGTTTTAAGTGACGGGCTTTTTCGATCGCCTCAGTGCCGCTACGAGCGATAATCGCTTTTAATCCCAATTCACTCAAGCGATCGACAAACTGTTCGATCACTTGGGGATTAGCTTCCACCACTAACACCAGACGCTGGGGAGTGGCGGACTCCTGCTCGGCAGCTTGGGGATCAACCGGCAGCAGTAAAGTGAATTGACTGCCTTCCCGGTCCTTGGAGACAAAGGATAGATCGCCACCGTGACAGCGCGCTAATTTTTGGCTGAGGACTAAACCTAAACCTGCACCCTCAAATTGACGGGTGAAAGGACTTTCTAGCTGTTGGAATTTCTGAAAAATCAGATGCTGGGATTCTTCTGGAATACCGATCCCCGTATCCCAGACGGTAAAAGCCAGCCAATTTTCCCAACGATTGACTTTAATGCCGAAATTACCGCCATCAATGGTGAATTTAACCGCATTATCTAACAAATTCACTAACATCTGTTGTAAACGGGCTTCATCGGCCAGGGCATAATCTAACCCTGATTCAATGTCAAGACGATAGCTGCCGGGGAGATCGAGACGTTGGGGATACTTATCGACGATGATATCGTACACCCGTTGACAGAGGCGATCGATTTTGACTCTAGTGAAAGTTAATTTTAGTTGTCCTGTCTCCAGGCGGGTTAAATCGAGGAGATCATTGACCAAAGCCATCAACTGGCGACCGCTGCGATAGATTAAATCGGCATATTTCGACTGTCGGGGGTTAAGTTCACCGATTTTTTCTTCCCGCAGCAGATTGGAGAGACCGATCACGGCGGTGAGGGGCGATTTAAACTCATGGCTGACACAGGCGAGAAATTCATCCTTAAGACGATTTAAATGGACTAAATCGGCATTTTTAACCGCTAATTCCTGACAATATTGCTGTTGTTCCGTGATATCGGTGGCCAACAGTAACCACAGTCCCGAAGTTTTCTCGAGCAAGGGATAATTATCCGCCCAATTTAACGGCACGGACAACAGTCGCCAAGTCTTGGCTAAACCCGATGTCACCGTTTCTAGACGCTGGGGAAACAGGGGGGGGGTGGGGGATGGGAGGGTTAAGGGGTCATTAACCAAAGCAAAGGGAAAGTTATCGATATTAGCGGGGAAAGCCGCCCCGATTTGTTGACACCAAGCCTGATTTTGGTATAAAATTCCCGCTTCTGGACTGTAGAGCAGCAGCGGCAGCGGTAATTGTTCCAGAAATTCCAGAGGACGATCGCTGCGGGGGAGGGAATTGCGATCGCTGATGCGGGGCTGCGGGGGAGGATCATCGAGAATCGAGTACCCGAGACAAAATTGGAGAAGTTTGCCCGTGTCTAAGCGTCCTAACAGTTTGCCCTGAGCATCCACTAAAATGGGGACGAAGGCGAGCGCTTCTCCCGTCAGGGTTGCCAGAAACTCACTTACGGCCATGCGAGCGTTAAGAGGGATAATCGGACGCAGCCAACCGCTCAGATCCAGACAGTTGGAGGAGGGGTTTCTGGTGTCGGGGTGCTGTTGTTGATAGAGGAGGTAAGCAATCAGGGTTTGACTCTCAATCAGTCCTAGGGGACAATACCGCTCATCCACCACCACGATCGCTTCTGGATTGCCCGTATTAATTAAATCGCAAAGACTTGCCCGGTCAATAATTAATTCACAGGCAGTGACGGATTGATGAAAGTGATGGAGGCTGAGGGTAACGCTAGGCATGGGGATAATTGGGTGGGCGGTGGCGGTAACTTTAGGGCATAATTAACAAACTGATGGCCAAACTATTAGTAGTCCTAGAACTTGAATCTACCTTGATTATGACGCTTGCTCATCTAGAGGACCGCTCCATTGATTACAATTAACTACAATACCCACTGCCAAAAAGCAAAGTTAACTTTAACTTCCCCGATCTGATGGCGAGGGGGTTGTCTTCTCAACAGAGAAAGCCTAACCTATAGTTTGTTATTTTCTATCTACCTTGCGGGTGAGAAAACGTTGCCTCCGAGACTGACTATTTATGCTTTTGTCCCAACGGACCCACCCTTGACGGGAGTGAGTTCACCTCCGGGGCTGGTTAATTCTTTGACGGCTTTATTGGCTAATGAACGCTATCATCTGACCCTAGGGTCGTCTTCTAGCGAATTACTGGCTAATATCGAGGCACAGAAGGAAAAAATCGATTGTTTGCTGGTGGTCTTTCATCCTTCCCTACAGCCGACTTTTAATCAACTCTACGAAGGGGGGATTTTACTGCCAGTAGTGATCATTGTCGCTGACAAGAACATCACTGCCGAGACGAATGACTCTCCCACCTGTCTCTATCATAGTGCCGAATTACAAATTACCGTCAAGGAATTAGACAGCATCACCTCGGTCATCGACCAAGCGATCGCTCGATTTCTCCATTTAGCTCCTAATTGCTCTTTTTCCGAACCTACCACGATTGTTAACCAACCAAATCCCGTGGAAAATAATCACAGTTTTCTCCTCCTACAACAGCGCCGTTTAGCGGAAAAATTAAAAGAAAGACTCGGCTATTTAGGTGTTTACTACAAACGCAACCCGCAGCTATTCTATCGCAATCTTGCCCCAGAGGAAAAAAACGAATTACTGCGGGAATTAAGAAGAGATTATCGGGAGATTATTTTAAATTACTTCCAACAGGATTATCCGATTAATCAAGCGATCGATGAGTTGGTTAATAATGTCTTTTTTACCGATCTCTCAGTGTCGCAAATTCTGGAAATTCACATGGAGTTAATGGATGAATTTTCCCAACAGTTAAAATTAGAAGGCAGAAGTGAGGAAATTCTCCTAGATTATCGTCTCGCTCTCATTGATATCCTTGCTCACTTGGGGGAAATGTATCGTCGTTCCATACCTCGCGAGGATATCCCTTATGATTTATTATTGGGAATAGACTAAAATCTCCCCAATAAATAACAATAAACTCGTATCCCCAGCCCCTTTTATCTTAACCTATGAGCGTCTTTAAAAAAACCTATGTTTTAAAACTGTACGTCGCCGGCAATACCCCCAACTCCGTGCGTGCCTTGAAAACCCTGAAAAATATCCTAGAAGAGGAATTTCAGGGAGTGTATGCGCTCAAGGTGATTGACGTGCTGAAAAACCCGCAACTAGCGGAGGAAGACAAGATTCTCGCTACTCCTACCCTCGCGAAAGTCCTCCCTCCCCCGGTGCGGAAAATTATCGGTGATTTGTCCGATCGAGAGAAGGTTCTGATCGGTTTAGACTTACTGTACGAGGAAATTCGTGAACGAGAAAATGATAGCTAGGCCTTCGGCAATAGGTGATTAGACGGGTTATATTTATTGAAGGAGAAATGATCGGGGCGTAATCTAGTACGTTTATGGGAAAGTCAAGAGTCAAGGGACATCAAGATGGTATAAAGTATCTAGTCAGGCCTGATATGTTTCTGTGGAAAAATTAGATAAAAATCCTACTCTTTAAATATTCGCTGGATAAATAATGACTCAATCTAACTCTAATAGCCAATTGAATCCACCGATTAAACCGAAAGGTGTTCGCAAAATTAGAACCCTGATTGAAGGTTTTGATGAGATCACTCACGGTGGTTTACCCATGGGGCGAACCACCTTAGTGAGTGGCACTTCTGGCACGGGAAAAACCCTGCTTGCTGTGCAATTTCTCTACCACGGGATCAAGTATTTTGACTATCCGGGACTGTTTGTTACTTTTGAAGAATCTCCCACCGATATTATCCAAAATGCCTATAGTTTTGGTTGGGATTTAGAAGAATTAATTGACCAGGGTAAGTTATTTATTCTCGATGCTTCTCCGGATCCGGAAGGTCAAGAGGTGGTGGGTAGTTTTGATCTTTCGGCCCTGATCGAGCGCATTCAATACGCAATTACCAAATATAAAGCAAAACTGGTATCAATTGACTCTGTAACTGCTGTTTTTCAGCAGTACGAAGCGGTGTCAGTGGTGCGGCGAGAAATTTTTCGGCTCGTGGCCCGGCTAAAATTATTAGGAGTGACTTCAATTATGACCACGGAACGTATCGAAGAATACGGAGCGGTGGCCCGTTTTGGTGTAGAGGAATTTGTCTCTGATAATGTGGTAATTATGCGGAACGTGCTAGAGGGAGAAAGACGACGCAGAACCGCAGAAATCCTCAAATTACGGGGAACAACCCACATGAAGGGGGAATATCCCTTTACTATCACCAATGATGGCATTAATATCTTCCCCCTCGGTGCCATGCGTTTAACTCAGCGCTCCTCTAATGTCCGCATTTCTTCGGGAGTAAAAACCCTCGATGATATGTGTGGGGGCGGTTTTTTCAAGGATTCGATTATTTTGGCTACAGGAGCAACCGGTACGGGTAAAACTCTCTTAGTTAGTAAATTTCTGGAAGAAGGCTGTAGGCGCGGTGAGCGGGCGATTTTGTTCGCTTATGAAGAATCTCGCGCCCAATTGTCCCGAAATGCTTCTTCTTGGGGGATCGATTTTGAGGAGATGGAACGCAAGGGATTATTAAAATTATTGTGTTCTTACCCCGAATCGGCGGGATTAGAAGACCATTTACAGATGATTAAGTCGGAAATCTCGGAATTTAAACCCTCCCGTATTGCCATCGATTCTCTATCGGCGCTCGCGCGCGGGGTGACAAATAATGCTTTTCGGCAATTTGTGATCGGGGTGACAGGATACGCCAAACAGGAGGAAATTACGGGATTTTTCACCAATACCACCGACCAATTCATGGGAGCGCACTCGATCACCGAATCCCATATTTCTACGATTACCGACACGATTTTAATGTTGCAGTATGTGGAAATTCGCGGCGAAATGTCGCGAGCGATTAACGTCTTTAAGATGCGCGGTTCTTGGCACGATAAAGGGATTCGTGAATATACTATCAGTCAGGATGGGGCGGATATCAAGGATTCTTTCCGCAATTACGAGCGGATTATTAGTGGTTCTCCAACTAAAATTAGCGTCGATGAAAAGAGTGAATTATCGCGGATTGTTCGCAATGTGCGCGAAAAATTACAGGATGAATAATCGGGGGTTGACTGATGGAGATTATTTTGAAGGGCGATCGGGTAAAGTTGGTCTTAGGGAAAATAACCACCAGATCAACAAACCTAATAAAATCCAGAGAATATCTTTAACCAGGCGAATTTTTAAAAACTGTGCTTTCTAGATTTTTTGTCCTCAATCCAGACTTTTGGGGGGTAGAACCCCCCAAACCCCGGAGCGCATTAGTTTTTCGGTGGGATGCTTACACGCAGTTGTTCATATATTTGTACTAATTTAAAAGTTACTGATAATACTAAATCTGGTTATTAAAGACTGATTATTTATTCCCCTTTTTGCATGAGCGCATGAGTACATGAGTGCCTATCCTGATATGTTACCTATACTCAACGGATTTAGTATGATTGAGATTATTTTGAAGAGCGATCGGGTAAAGTCGGTCTTAGGGAAAATAACCACCAGATCAATAAACCTAATATAATCCAGAGAACATCTTTAACCCGGCGAATTACGGAAATCGCTAAACCTAATTCTAGACTGCCGGTTAAGGAAGCACCCAGCAGCACTAAAGAACCTTCTAAAGTACCGATATTAGCAGGAATAAAAAAGGTTCCAGCGCGCACTAATTGGGCAACAGAATCAAATAACCAAGCATCGGCAAAACTAATCGGATGTTGGAGAAACTGCATTAAAACATAGATTTCTAAAACTCCGAGAGGCCAATTGAGAAAACCGACGATCAAGCCATTTCTAAATAGGGGCAGATTACGATAAAATTCCCCTAAACGATCATCGACACTGCGAAGATTTTCTAAAGGTTTAACTAGGCGATCACCTAAAAAAGAATGACCTAATCGATTAACTATTCTGGAGGATAAACGGAATCGCTGAATCAAGAAAAATATCAGGATACAACTGGAGAATATAGCAAGACTTAATCCGGTAAAAGTTTTAAAAGAATTGGAGAATTTTGGGGAAGCTAGGAGCAGAAAAAAACCGATAATTGCAAAGAAGACAAGGGAAGCAGTATTTAATGTCTTGGTCAGAATAATCGAGGCACTGGTTTCTTTATAGCTAATCTGATAGTGAGTTTTCAACATCACTGCTTTAAAACCTTCTCCTCCCAAAGAAGCGAAGGGAGTCACGCGATTAAAGGCTGCCCCTACCATGTAAATTAATAATAGGCGAATTGTCCATCGAGGTTGGATAGGAATGCTTTTAAAAGTTAGTTGCCAAGTAAAAACATCGGTGAGAAATTCTAGGAAATAAAAAATAATTACTAATGTCATTCCCCACCAACCGACTAGGGTGATTTGTTGCCACACTTCTTGCAGATTTGTTTGACGTAAAATTATCCCTAGTAAAACAAAACCTAAACCCAGAAAGATAAATTTAAGATATTTCATAAGTAGTCGTGCCAAATTAATTTCTTGGTTAGGATATAGGCAAAAGGCAAGAAGTAGTTATACTAAATCCTGTTTAAAAGATATAAAAGAGCGGGAATTATGACTTAAGTAGCTGGTTATAATTAAATTAAAAATGGATTTTAGGTTCGATCCCCCCTGCCCCTCTTGATAAGGTAGGGTTGATTCATGAATCAACCCTACCCTTGATAAGGAGGGTGTCTGATAATTTTTAACGCCTACCTACTTATGACTGATAACTGATAACTGATAACTGATAACTGATAACTAAAAATAGTTCCAACGTTGAATAAATGGTAGCCAATGGGATTCGACTAACTCGATCGCTTTTGCATCTGGGGGATAATTATTTTTTTTATATCCTTGCAGACTGCTGATATATTTCTCAAAGCGAGGCCTAGCTATTTTTAAGTCGGGAAGTTGCAGTTGATCGTAAATTTTCTCGATTTGTGCTAGGGGGTCTTTTTCTAAATCTTCAAAACGAATTTCTACAAAACTATCGGCGGGTAAATCGGCACTATCTCGCAGGAGAGAATTGAGCATTGGGGGATAACTTTTCAGAATTGTCTGCTCGATTTCATCCGGGGATAAATTATCGTAGGATTGTAGTGCTAGTTCCGGTAGGATGCGGGTAAAAAAGTGACGGGTTGAGGGAAAAACGAGATAGGGATTGCGGTAGATATGAATAAATTTAGCATCGGGCCAGATAGCTCGCAATTTGGCAATGTGTGCCGTATAAACGGGGTTTTTGATGAGTAATTGTTTGCCTCTTTGATGGATGGAAACTTTTTTTAATAGATGAGTATGCCAACGCTGCCAAGTGGCGATTTCTTTCTCGCTGCAGCCCTGAAAAAAAACCCCTCGCTGGAAATGATACTGAAAACGTTGGGGAAAGTATAAACCATGGTAGTAGGAAAGGGGGATCATGCTGGCCAGGGCGATCGAATCTTCCTGGGGTGAATCGGGAGTAACGGCGACGTTATCCACATGGCGATCGCTCGGTAGGGCTAATTCTAGCAGCGGTTGAAATAAGCGGACGATACCGAGGATATCCCAGGGTAATCCCACCGCTAGGGGCGAAATATAGCCAAAATGCTCCGATTGACCGAGTAAATTGTGCAGATGGGTCGTGCCGCTGCGCCAATAGCCGACAATAAAAATGGGTGCTTTTACCTGTACGCCGCGCTCATAAAACCCTGTGATTAAAATTCGTTCTAGGGTAGAAAAAGGCAGTCGCGCCAGGGTAACTGCCAGCGCCAGGGTTGCCGGGGCCAAATTGGGGCGATCGATGCCGCCATTGGTCAAAAATAAACGAAGGAGAGTGCTAAGGTTACTACCGCAGAGGGGATGAAACAAACTGGACATATTAACTATTTTTGGGCGGTTTTTTGGCGGATAGCTTGGCTGGCCAAGGTTTTGCCGAATTCCCAAGCGGCTCCGGGGAAGCGGTGAGCATCGGCCACCACATCTTTAACGGCGGTGACAAGCCAACGGCAATCCTCATCGGAGAGGGTGAGGGGGGGGATAAACTTGATGATATTCATGCCGTGGCCGGAAACCTGCGAGAGAATTTGATGGCGGGTAAAGAGGGGAACGACGATTAACTGGGAAAATAGCCCTTTATTGGCGGTTTCTAGCATTTTCCAGGCGGCTTTTAGTGACCAACTGCTCGGCTCGGCAAATTCCAAGGCGATCATCATACCCAATCCCCGCACTTCCTGCAAACATTCGTACTGATCTACGAGGGGCCGTAGTTCTGCGATAATTTGTTGACCGATTACGGCCGATCGCTCGACTAATTTTTCCTCCTCAATCACCTGTAAAGTGGCAATACCGGCGGCCATGGCCAGATTATTTTTACCAAAAGTGCTACCGTGCACCACAGAACGATCCATGCGATCGAATACTCGATCGAAGATCCAGCGACGACAGAGAACCGCTCCCACTGGCACAAAACCGCCCGAAAGAGCCTTGGCAACACATAAAATGTCCGGTTCTACCCCCCAATGTTCCACTGCCCAAATTTTGCCGGTCCGGCCCAAACCGGTCTGCACTTCATCGGCCACAAAAAGAGTGCCGTAACGACGACAAAGGGCAGCCGCCGCGGGGAGATAGTTCGGTTCGGGAATTCTCACCCCGTGACCTTGGATCGGTTCGGTAATAAAAGCCGCTACTTCTTGATTAATTAGAGCTTTTTCGAGTGCAGCCAGATCGCCGAAGGGTATTTCCTTAAAGTCGGCCACAAACGGCCCAAATCCCTGGCGATAATGGGGATCGCCGGTGGCGGAAAGGGAACCCATGGTTAACCCGTGGTAGCCCCCCTGACAGTAAACAATTTGGCTGCGTCCGGTGGCGTAGCGGCTGAATTTAATGGCGGCCTCGACGGTTTCTGTGCCGGAATTAGCAAAGAAAACTCGTTCTAATCCAGTTGGTGCGATCGCTGCTAACCGTTCCGCCAGCAATCCCGCTAGGATGGAAGCATCCAATTGGACTAAATTGGGCAATGCTGCCGTCAATACCTCTTGTAAAGCTTGCACGATCTTGGGGTGATTGCGTCCGAGGGCAAAAACACCAAAACCACTCAGTAAGTCCAGATACTTTTCCCCGTGATTGTCGAATAGGTATGCACCTTGGGCTTTAACGTAGTGGCGATCGTAGCCGATCGTTTTTAGTACCCTGACCATCTGGGGGTTTAGGTATTGTTCGTGGAGGGCAAAGTTTTCTTCTAGTCTTTTTTCTATCAGTTCTAAAATGCTCATAAATTCCAGATTTGATTACTGAAAAACTATTTTTTAAACACCTCAAAACCGATTATGTCCATAGCACATTATCATTATTTTTTGGTTATTTAATATTATAAATTATTCAATATATTTTGTCAAGTATTTAAGAACTTATCTAGGATAATTAAACTAATTAGCTCTTGTGGGCTAAAGGTTAAAGCGACTTTTAGATAATTTATTAGTCAGTTTTTATATGGTAGAGGCGCATCGCGTGCGCCCAAAATGTAATATCAGTAAACAGTGAACTGATAACTGATAACTGATAACTGATCACTGATAACTGATAACTGATAACTGATAACTGATACAAGGCTGATAGCTATAAAAAAAACGACCGACAAGAGAGAATTCCCGTCAGTCAGTCGGTGATGATAGGCCGAATTTTACTCAGCTTTATTTCTTAGCGGGGGCAGCCTTAACGAGTTCCAATTCACTTTCAGCGAAGTTATTGGTATTCAGTCCACTGGCGCTACCACTAAAACCGTGGTAGTTAACAGTATCAAAACGGACGATAACGGGATAGAGGATACCACTTTTATCAACACTGGCTACGGTTCCCACATCGTTGTACCAGTAAGACTCTTTACGTTTGATTCTAACTTCGGCTCCGCGTTCGATTCCAGGCATAGCTGTTGTTTTTTTTTTAGGGTTTAGTTAACAGGTTACAATCAGAGCGAGTTTGCCGAAAGGGTTTTTACTTTAAGTTTTATTGCAAATCTTGCCACTCTGTTTGGACAAAATGCCCCGAACGTCCCCATAGGTCTGCCTTTGGTGCAATGTTAACGATTGTTAAGTTAAAAGGAATGGCCGTAGTCAGGTATTTTTGGGCCGACATTCCCACATCTGGCCCGATTTGAAAAGCGGCGGCGGTGGCTAAACCTAAGCCTAATAACTGAGAAATCGGACCTCTGGGTAAGAGAAGATGAGTTCCTAAGACTAAGCCGGCGGTTAAGGCTAAAGTTACCGATAAATTGGTGCCACAACGCGGATGTAATGCCAATTGCCCCTCGCCATTTTTGAGACGATGGAGTGCCTGTTTGGCCGCAATTCGCAGTTCATTTGTATTAACCTGCCCGTAGAGATAAAAACCCCTATCGGTGGAGAGTCCTCCCAGGGCCTCGTTATCCGCTTGGGAATGGTCAAAAGGCGATTGACGACGGGCAGCCATTTCGCTTAATACCCAGACGGTGGCGTGTTCCAAGGCGTGAACCTGTCGCAGGGTCAGAAATTCTTTGAAACCGGGGATAAAGCCGATTTGTGCCAGTAAATCGCTGTCTTGCTGGGGCGAGGGGTTAAACCAGTCAAAAGAGGGGTTAGAAGGGCTACTAGGGGTCATAAAGTTGCGGTAGGGGGAGTTTTTTCGAGGAATATGAGGGTGCTATAGAGTGGCAAGGCGGTGTCCCAGTAGGTGTCTTCAATGCGTAATAAGTCCAAATGGGGATTGACCATAGGCAGTAATTCGTAAAAATCGGCGGTGGTTTCGGCAAAAGCTGGAAAATCTGACCACAGGGGAACTGCTGCTAGTTGTTGTTTTAGGTAAGAAGCGAAATGATTCCAGTTATCTCGATTGCTGGTCTGTCTTTCCCGACTTTGTTGGTGGTCGGAAAAAGTAATCCCCGCTTGAAAGTGGTAATGGCGATCGCAAATACGGATAATTAAATCCTGTTTTTTCAAATGTAGATCAATAATCTGGGCATAATCAAGAATACTAATTTTTCTCACTTGATGGCGGCGCGCATCCATATCGACACATTCCCCAAAAATCGGCAAGATTCCCTCTACCACGGCGGTAACTTCTGACCAATCAAAAGTTATACTTGCGGTTAGGCCGTGGGAAGATTGATAGACTAGGGTGGCTTCTGGTTGGATAGCCCGGAAATATCGAGCTAAATAGACCCTAGGCCGGTTAATCGCTTTAATTGGCTGGCAAAAACAGGGAATTCCTTCTTTTCGCAAGTCGTGAACATATACTGCTAATTCTGCCATCGCCCCGACTCGATACAAGCGCCACGAACGACTAGGGATGTGTAAGCGGGCGCTATAGGCATCTATTTTAAATATTTGGGCAAATTTTAGAGCTAAGGGCTGTTTTTCTGCGTTAGCCACCGGTTCAAGAATTAAAAGCCCCATTTCTCGATTACTAGGGTTGGTTTTGGCTTTTTCGAGGGCAGCCTGTCGCTGTTGTTGTTGCTGTTCAACTTCCACCTGTTCAATCGCTTCTAAGCGGGCGATTCCTTGACGAATTTGGGCGATAAGTTGAGGATTAGCGGTTAATCGCAACATTTTTCGGTATTCTTGCCCTGCTAGGGCGATTTCTCCCGTGATTTCGTTTAAACGCGCTTGGTAGAATTTCAGCCAGGGGTTATCGTTTTCTCGGGTCTGGAAGTCGTTGACAAGACGGGTGGCAGTTTGATAGTCTTGACGAGCGAGCGCTTCAGCAATTTCTTTGAACATAGAAACTCCGGTCGATTAGCTGTCTAAATAGGCGTTAATGATAGCGAGAGCCACTAAGGGAGCGGTAATTGTTCTCAAAATCCGTTTTCCCAGTGATACAGGTAGAAAATCAGCAGCGATCGCTTGTTCTATTTCTGCCTCCGTCCATCCCCCTTCCGGTCCGATGGCAATGGTTATCTCGGTTGATGTTTGCAATTGAGAAAGTAGCGGGGCCACTGTTCTACGGGTAACACCAATATAACAAGTTGTCCCTGGGTTAGCTCCCCGGTTAAGGATGGCTAAAAATGGTTGTGGTTCTTCGATTATGGGAATAATCTGTCTTTCTGATTGTTCTACAGCTTCCCGGGCAATTTTTCGCCAACGGTCAATTTTTTGAGGACTAGGATTAACTAAACCCCGTTCTGTCAGCAGCGGGATAATTCGATAAACTCCTAATTCGGTGGCAGCGCGAACGATATCATCAAAGCCATTTTTGGGAATTGCTACCATTAAATTCACTTGTACTGGTAGTTCGCTAGTTTCGTTTATCGCTTCTAAAAGATAGGCCGAATTATCAATTATTTCCGCTAACCACGCTTGTCCTTGTCCATTTAGGGCAATAAAACGGTCATGGGATTTTAAACGAACAACTTTTTTAAGATAATGACTTTGTTCGGGTGTTAAGGCAATTAACCCGTTTTCTAGGGTATTAAAATCAAGAAGAAGACGATAATACAAGGCGGTTTAGTCTATATTACTATTGTGTTCAGAATCACTGTCAGCTATCTATTTTAGCTTTTATGGTGTTTTTGTATAAGGTTGAGAGTAGATCAGCTTATAGCAGTTATCTTAATGGTGAAGTACGAAGTTTTCCTTTTGGGTAGTCAGTCGTCAATACCAAATTAGGTTATACTTCATGTTTATGACAAAGGCTATAACTTACGGTTCTTCGGTTTGTGTTATGCAATGGAGGGGGGTTATAAGGGATGAAACCCTTATATAGAAAGACATTGCTTCGATTGTTCCCAATTGTTTTCGATCTAGAACGAGCTAATCAATTAAGTCTCTTGCCGGATAAGGATTTAGTCGATTTATGCCCCCTGATCGAATCATACCAAGTAACGAAGAGCCTAACTTACTATGGCCTTACCTACTCAGATCTGTTATAAAATTTATCCTCATCAAGGTATCTCTTGGCAAATAAGAATTAAGACTTGACAATCTCCACTCCCTAACCCCTAACCCCCAGAAAATCCATGGACATAACTGCTAAAATTAAAGAACTGGCACAAAAATATGAGATACCTCCCCAACTGCTCAAGGAAGCCATGGCTTTAGAAGTAGAAAAAATTACTCTAAAAAATCGGCAGCTATCACCTAAAATTGTCAAACTTATCGAAAAATATACCGACTCCTCACAATCATAAATTTTATAGATCTCTTGCATAATTTATTTTTTGTAAGTAGGGAGGCACAATTATTTGTAGGATGGGTTAGCGGTAGCGTAACATGAGCGGACGTTGGGTTTCATACTTCAACCCAACCTACGTTCTACGTTCATCTTATATTTAATTCCACCCACCCACTTAGTTTAAAAACGACAAAAATAAATATTAAGTTGCATAAAATCTATAAATAAACCATTTAATTGATTATTATTCATTCTTAATTCTCCTGATTACTGACCACTGGCTACTGACTCCTAACCAACCACAAAATTTTTGATTTTTACAAGAGTTCTTATGACTTTGAGACTGAAACAAATTCGCTTAACTAATTGGAAATGTTACCCTAGTCAAAATATTACTTTTAACCTGCATCCCGACAGAAAAATTCAGATTATCTTCGGTAATAATGGTCACGGTAAAACTTCTCTGATGACGGCGATTTTATGGTGTCTCTATGGGGGAGATATTGTATCTAAAGAGACTTTGAAAACCTATTTTTATCGAGGTAAGGATGATTCTTCACAGGCAATAGAAATGCGGGTAGAATTAAATTTTACTAGAAACGAGAAAAATTACTTTATCAGTCGCACAGCAAAATTAAAAGTTAATGGTAGCACTTCTTATCCCAGCGTAGAGGAAGCATTATTTTATGAAGATGGAACCATGAGAAGTAACTCTAGGGAATATATCGAAGCATTGCTTCCTAAATCTATTCGAGATTTTTTCTGTTTTGATGGCTTAAAAATCGAACAATATACCCAGATAACTCAAAGTAAAGAAGCAAAAGAAGCAATTGAAAAAGTTTTGGGTATCCCGGAATTAAGAAATCTGCGCGATGATACAGAAAAAGCCTTACAAGAATTAGAAAAACGTTTAAATAAAGCAAAGGGAACCAGTCAAGTTTTTAGGAATAAAATGCAACAGCTGCGAGAATTAGAAGAAGACATTGATCTTAAAAAAGGTCAGCTTAAAAATGCCAAAGATAGCGAAAAAGATGCTATAATTATCTACCAAGACGCTCAAGAAAAAGCCGCTCAGATTGAAAGTTTACGAGAAAAATTAGAGGAAATTCATAACTTAGAGAAAAAGCGTATCGGTTTACAAACTCAGTTAGATAACCTGCAAAAGTCTATCGATTCTTGGTTAAAAAAAGCTTCGATACCTTTGCTGATTAACTTTGTACAGGAAATGGTTGATGATTTGCAAGTTACTAGCTTAAAAAGCACTTATAAAACTAATTCTACAGCAATTTTACAAGCAATACTTGACGATAAAAGCTGTCTATGTGGTCGTTGTTTAGATAAAAATTCTCGGGACTTTATCCTGCAACAAATTGCCGAACTAGAGTCCTTAGAAGTGGACAACGCCACCAGAATAGAAAAAGACCAAATTAGAATTGATTTACAGGGAATTATGCGAGATAATGCTAAATTTAGCAATTATAGTCAATTACTTTTGCAAAGAGATCGTTTAGAAGAAGAAATCGAAGAAATTAATCAACATATTAGACAGCTAAAACAGGAAAACACGGGAATAGATCAAGACTCGGTGAGGGAGATTTGGCGAAAAGTTGGCGAATCTGGTAAAAATGTTGAGATGATCCCAGAAAGGATCGAACGCTTGCAAAAGGAAATTGAAATCAAAGAAAAGCAATTAGAAGATTTACGCAAACAAGTGCAAATTTTAGCTAGTGAAAATCAAACCACGTTGATGTTATCTAATCAGGTTAAAATGGCCAGAGGTTTAAAAAATGCCACTAACGAATTAATCGAATGGCATATCGATAATTCCCAAAAAATGATTAATCAAGTAACCAGCGATCGCTATTTACAAGTAACCAACAAACCAGAGGAATATAGAGGAGTAGAAATCACTCCCGAATACACTTTAGGAATCCGTACCATCACAGGAAAATTATTAAATCCCGATGTCTTAAGTGCGGGAGAAAAGGAAGCTTTAGCTTTTGCTTTTATCACCGGTTTAAATCAAATAACTGATACTTGTGTTCCCCTAATTATGGATACACCTTTTGGCCATTTAGACGAAGAACATCAAAAAAATATTATTAACTCTCTCCCTAATTTAAACTCCCAAGTAATTATTTTAGCCACGGATCGCGATCTTCCCGATCCACTTTTAAATCTCTTGCTTCCCCACAGTACCGATATTTTAAAAATACACCGTTTGGCTGCCGATGAAGATGCTTCCGTGATTGAAGTGATGGAGAGTTACTAATGCAGAGAATCGATCCCAGTTTGAAGATTTATGCCTCGGAAACTTCCAGAAATTATCTACAGGTACTAAAAGATAATAAAACCTTTGAGCGCATGGTAGATGCCTATTTATTCGCCGCTGCTTTTGCCATTAAACAAGACTTCAGTATCTACGGAACCACTCTGAGCAATCGACAAGATTTAATTACTATTAGCCAAATCGATCCAGAAGTTATTTTAGCTTTAACCGCAGGAATTTATATTATCTGTAAAAAGAATTCCTATCCTCAACCCAGCGATGGCAAAGAAGTTTTAGATAAGATCTGTCAATACGCAGAAGTGGGATTAAGGGAATTAAAAGAACGCTGGCAAGGCAAAGTCAGCAATCAAATCCAAGCTGATATTGAGAGAATTATCAATAATCTCTAAAATTCTCCCTATCTAACTATCTTTTTTAGCAATAACGTCAAATTACATTCTTTCCACACTGCCAAAAAAGACGGGTTCCACGCGAATAGCAATGACACTAGCCGGACGTAAAACCATATATTCCCCTTGGATATTTCTGATCGGAACATTGATAAAATCCTGGGAATCGGCTTTCGGAACTAATTCGTTACTGTACCACTTTTGAAATTCTTGGATAGTCAAAAAACGGACTTCCTCGCGATGTCCACTGCTTAAGAACAAATGTACGGCGTACTCGTCAGCTTTTCTACTCATTTTTTTTAACTAATCAGATTGAATTTTTGTAATAAAGTTGCCATTAAAGGCGGAAAAGTGAGACGCAATTCGCTCAGATCCGAGAAAATTAATTTTTGGTAGCTTGGCAGGTCAAAAGCTAGTTTACCCTTTAATTCCGCTCGATTTTGATAGGTTAACAGAATTTGTCCGCCCTGTTTACAAGCGATCGCATAACCTAATTCTACACCCACTAGGGGACTGGGCAGTAATTCCGTTTCCTTTTGGCTAATCGCCGTAGCATCGGCAATAAATAATAAACTTTTGCGAATTTTGCGTAATTGACTATCACTCAATCTGGTGACATTGCCCTCAGTTCGGGGCGTTTCTTCGATGGTTAAGGGCAAACGGGAGCGTTTATTGAGATTTTCGACGGTTTCGGTCAAAATTGTTTTTAAAGCGGTGCTAGAGTCCTTAAATTGGCTTTGGGAGCTAAAATAAATGACGGGATCCAACCAAGCGCTGAGGTCCTGTTTAGTAAAGTAAATTTCTTGGGAAATCAGGTCAATATTCGAGATGACGTAACCGCCACTACCTTCGAGGTAAAATTCCACCCTTTCCCCTTCTAGATAGCGTTGGAACCAGACAGAACCCTGTATCGTCAGACTATCATCGAGAAAATCGGCTCTTAAACCCGATTTTAAGAGACTATTGCGACTTAAGCGCAAGTCGTGGGGACGTTTGACAACCTCGCGGATAGGTTCGTATTTGTCCAGATACCAAGCTTTCAGGGCAATGATGGCCATAGGTGTGGCGATTAAAGACACTCACCCATTCTAGCAGTAAGCACCGATATCCTCTCCACATTCATCGGCTAGGTAAGAAAGAGCGCGAAATCTTAACATCATTAGGTTTTCGTAGAGGGGATTTAGCTTGCAAAGGGGCGGAATCTCTAGAATTGTCCGGCTAAATAGGGTAATTTTCCGCGCAAAGGGACATTGAGCCGGAATTAGACGACAAATCCGATGAGCCAGTGCAGGTGTATTAATCTCTAGGCGATCAATTCGTTGCCGCAGGGGTTGCCATAAATCCCATTTTGGTTGCGGTGACGGGTTTTTCCGATTGCCTTTCGACCAAGGGGCAATCCAATTAGACAAAATTATTTTATTTGTGGTATAATCTGATACATCAGCATCGGCCATAGTCTTACCTTCTATTGATTGACTCATAAGGTTCTATCTGAGATTACGACAGGGCGAACAATCTTTCCCGAAAATCCTCTGGGACGTTCGGACATTTGACCGCTTTAACGATAACATCCCTGGGATAATAGGTGTGGCCTACCGCGTCAGCGGCCCGGATGCGGGAGTAAGCTATTAACTATCTAAACTACTCGTTAAGACTGTCTATGAGCGAGCAGGGAGCAGGGAGAGGAAGTTTGAGCATTTGTACTAACTTCCCATCTTCGAGTTATCACCTGAAAGCGAATAGGCAACAGACGACAATAAGATAACGTCACGAGTGAGTTTAACTAGATTAATCTCTAAGCTTCACCCAAAGATATTGGCTCTGATTAGAGCTATTTCTAGGTTAGCAAAAACTCAGGTTTTTTCACGTCAGCATAGTACACTTTTTCTGGGTATAAAATAGCACCCGCTTTTGTCAAAGATACGCAATCCAAGGGGTGGGGTGTGGGGTGTGGGGTGTGGGGTGTAGGGTGTGGGGTGTAGGGTGTGGGAATTATGAATTATGAATTGGAAATTGGGGAGTTTTTTGCTGTGAATAGTAAACGGTGAACTGATAACGGATAACTGATTACTGATTACTGATAACGGATAACTGATTACTGATTACTGATTACTGATAACGGATAACTGATTTACATTCTTTCCAAAACGGGGATACCCAAGAGATATAAGCCTAATTTGAGGGTTCTTGCCGTCAAATCACACAAAACTAAACGAGAGGTTTTAATCGGTTCTGCCGCTTTCAGAACGGGACAATTCTCATAGAAACGATTATACTTTTTACTGAGTTCGTAAAGATAATCACATAAACGATTGGGTAATAAATCCTCTTCCACGGCACTAATTACTTCCGGAAGTTGCAGTAATTGTTTAGCCAGAATTAATTCGCTTTCATCCTTGAGAATTAGCGATGAATTGGCACTTAAATCCTGAAAATTAATACCACCTTCGCGACTGATACTCTGGACTCTAGCGTAAGCGTACAGCATATAGGGGGCGGTGTTGCCTTGCAGATTGAGCATTTTGTCGTAACTGAAAACGTAGTTACTATGGCGATTTTGGCTGAGATCGGCGTATTTAACGGCACTTAATCCGACAGTTTCGGCAGTCTTAGCGATAAAATCGCCGGTTTCTTCTCTTTCCTCGCTTGCCAGTCTTTTTTCTAAGTCAGCCAGGGAACAGGCGATCGCTTGATCGAGTAATTCTTGTAATTTTACCGTCTCCCCGGAACGAGTTTTTAATTTTTTACCATCTTCCCCTAAAACTAATCCAAAAGCGACGTGAACCACTGCCACATTATCGGGTAAAAATCCCGCTTTTTTAGCCACCTGAAATACTTGGGCAAAATGGTTAGCTTGTCCAGCATCAGTAACATAAATTATTCTTTCGGCCTTATCTTCACGCACTCGATAACAAATTGCCGCTAAATCGGTGGTAGCGTAATTATAACCGCCGTCGGATTTCTTGACAATTAGGGGCAGAGGATACCCCTCTTTGTTGGTAAAACCATCGAGAAAGACGCATAAAGCACCGTTGTCTTCTGTTAGCAATTCCTGTTGATCTAATTCTCTGATTACTGCTTCCAGGTAGGGATTATAAAAAGATTCCCCCCTTTCGGTCAGTTTTATATCGAGAATATCATAGATTTTCTGAAATTCCCGTCGTGATTGTTGACAAAGTAACTGCCATGCTTGACGACTTTGAGGATCACCCGACTGTAATTTTACTACAGCTTGACGGGCAGTTTCTTTAAAGTTTTCGTCTTCATCAAAACGAATTTTGGCCTTTTTATAAAAGCTAACTAAATCCCCTAAATCTAGGGCATCTGCTTGGGTTAAAGCACTAGGATAAGCTTCTTGCAAATAGGTGATTAACATCCCGAATTGAGTCCCCCAATCCCCGACGTGATTAAGACGAATTACTTGATGATGACGAAATTCCAAAATCCGAGCAATACAATCACCGATTATAGTCGATCGCAAGTGACCGACGTGCATTTCTTTGGCAATATTGGGACTGGAAAAATCGACAATAATTTTTTGACTGGGGTTAGCAGCGGCAACTCCTAAACGGTTGTCAGTAATTAGGTCTTTTAATTGGGTTTCTAGATAACTGGGTTTAAGGGTAAGATTAATAAAACCGGGTCCGGCAATTTCGGGGGTTTGACAGAGATCATCTATCTCTAGATTTTTTAGTAAAGTCGCCGCCACTTCCCGCGGTTTTTGTTTTAATTCTTTGGCTAAAGAGAGGGAAATATTACATTGATAATCGCCAAAACGGGGGTTACTAGCGGCCACAATTAGAGGATCGGTAGCGGCGAAGTTTTCCCCAAAGGATTTAACTAGGGATTGGGAAAAACGCTCTTTTATTTGTTGGATAATGGCAGTCATAGAGAGAATTTAGGAATGAATGTTAGAAATCTATGGGTCATGAGTAAATTTATCTTGCTCTCATCTTGAATAGAATTGAGCCAGACGGGGTATTATCTCCATTTTCTTGGTACATTATAAGCATCAAATTTAGTATCTTTACTAATTAGAATTAGCGATCTGTTTAGAGATTGAGCAATTAGCATTCTATCAAATGGATCCCGGTGATGCAAGGGTAAAGTACAAATTTTTAGAGTATCAGAAAATGATATAGATAGTAAGGTTATATCTGATGCTTCTAGTTTAGTTTCAATGGTTTCATAACTTTTTTGTAGGGCCAACTTACCTAAATTTAACTTAATCGCAATTTCCCAGAGACTAACAATACTGACATAAACTTCAGGAGCAAAATCTATTTCCTCCCGAAGATTATTAGGCAAGTTAGAATCGTTTTCAGTTAACCAGATGAAAGTATGGGTGTCCAGAAGAAAAGATGTCATCACATATATTCCTGAAAATCTTCCAAAGACTGATCAAAGTCATCGGACAAAGGTAAGCTAAATGTACCTTGTAAAATTCCTGAACGACGTTTCCTAAGAGAAGGTTTCTCTATAATAACATCTGATTGATAATTGGCCATCAAATATTCAGCATAGTGAAGCAGCTCTATTTTTAAGAACTCTGGCATTGCTTCGACAGTTTCTAAGATTTTTGTGTCTATATTCATAGGTTTGGGATACTTAATCTAAGCGAATTCTTACTAATTACTTATTCCTTAACCAATAAAACCACGGCATAAACTGCGATACCTTCTTCTCGTCCTACCGGTCCCAATTGTTCGTTAGTAGTGGCTTTAATTCCCACCTGTTCCGGATTAATATTGAGAGTTTCTGCTAACTTGGTTCGCATCGCAATAAGGTGGGATTTCATTTTCGGTTTTTCGGCGACAATTACCGAATCAATATTATTAATATGCCAACCTTTATCGATAATTAATTGATTAACTTGCTCTAATAATTTTAAACTATTCGCCCCTTGCCATTGCGGGTCTGTGGGGGGAAAATAATGACCGATATCGCCTAAACTAAGCGCCCCCAGCATGGCATCCATAATAGCGTGGGTTAAGACATCGGCATCACTATGACCCAATAAACCCACAGTATGGGCAATTTCTACTCCTCCTAAAATTAAAGGTCTTCCTGTTACCAATCGGTGGATATCGTAGCCGTTACCAATACGAATATTCATAGAGCAGTCTCCTTGAAGTTATATTAATTATCTTATCGCAAAAGGGAACAAGTTAGGGAAAAGATTTCCCTAACTTGTCCTTATTAGTTAATTAGCTAGGAAGGATGAACTATTCTGCTGAAGTTTTTCCCAATACAATGAAAGCTTATACTAAATTGATTTTTGATAGTATCATTAACTGCCAATCCAACTTTAAAAACCCACTTCCCACTTGCCACTCTATACTTGTTAAATAAGATTTATAGCGTTTTTCAGTCTGCTGAGGTACAAAAGTTATGGGTTTTAGGCAAAAGGCAAGAGGCAGAAGGCAAAAGGGAAGAAAAATAGGTGTACCTCACTAGCTTAGGAAACGCTATAGTATAACTCGATCGCTGTTAAAATTGCGGTAGAATCAGGAGAGGGTTGGGTTTCATGCTTCAAACCAACCTACGTTCTTTTTCAATAAGATTTATAGCGTTTTTCAGTCTGCTGAGGTACAAAAGTTATGGGTTTTAGGCACTCATGCAAAAGGGAAGAAAAATAGGTGTACCTTACTAGCTTAGGAAACGCTATAGTTAAACACCGAATTTTGAACAATTATGCAACAATTTATTCAACAGTTAAAAATCGATTTATCCTTGACAGTGATCTAGCAGTTTCATCATTTACTTTCCTAAATATCCTTAGCTAATCATCGCCAATAAACCTTGATAAAAAATCTGAAAACTAGGAGAACAATTATGAGCAGGAGTCATAAATTGAGAAATTTCTCGGGCTGCTTTCACTTTTTCTAAACCTCCTCGATGATACCCAGCCTTTTGAAGTATCTTTTCTAAGTTTTCCCAAGTTCCGCCCGTAATTTCATCGGGTTTTCTGTATTTTGCTTGCTGTCCCACATTAGTAGAAACTTTGGGATAGGCTGAGACTATAGCCTGAATATCACCAAAAAACCAAGCTTCTAGTTCTTCTATAGCAATTCTATTTAACACCTGAAATGTTTTTTTATCTTCACTAATCGTTTTGGTGATCAGTCCTGTTTGTTGGGCAATATTTTCTAACTTTTCTTTGAGCATTTGACAATCTTCATTGTCTCTATCTACAAGAATAATGATTCGATAATCATCGGGTATCCAGCATTGATAGCCTTTTAATCGCTCCGGTAGTTTTTTGATTAAATCGGATTTACCTCGAAAGGCATGAATTTTATAGGTGACATTCTCAAATAATATTTTAGGTAAAATTCGATTTAAACATTCTTGGGTAGAAAATTCTTCAACTAAAAATTCAATATGCACTTTTTCCCTCCTTTGCTATTAAACTTAAATGCTAGGATTACCCACATCAAAATAGTCCTCCATCCATAATTGACCCAACAAAGCACCATTTTGAATAAATTCCTTAACTCCTTGCATTGCTGAAGTACGTTTAGCTTGAGTAAAACCATTTTCATCTCGATAAAGTACCCAAACCTCATCTGGTTTCAAACCATCTACAAAAAAGGGAGAATGAGTTGTTACCATTAATTGTGTACTTGCGGTCGCTGCCCGACATTCTTCTGCTAATTCAGGTAATAAACGGGGATGAAGATGATTTTCTGGTTCTTCTATTCCCAGTACTTGCGGAGGGCTTGGATCGTATAATATAGTTAAATAAGCCAACATTTTTAAAGTGCCATCGGAGGCAAATTTGGAAAGAATTGGCTCTTGAAAAGGTGCGTCTTTAATTTGAAGTAAAAGCTGTCCATTCGGCATAATAGATGCTTCGACTTTTTCTAATCTAGGAATTCGACGAGAAAGGGTTTGTAAAATAGATTCTAATCGTTGAGGATGATCTTCTTTTAAATATTGAATAACATTAGGTAAATTGTCACCAGTTGGCGATAATCTTTCTTGCGCTCCTGCTTCTGGTTGAGTGCGAGTATTATCTGCGGTTAAGTAGGAAAGATACCAACTTGTGATAAAACGACGCAAAGCACTAACCCGGGGATGTTTGGCCAATTGTCCGAGGGTACTAACAGCTAAAAATTCTGGGGAGTCTAATCGTTCATAAATTCGTTCATCTTCTTCTTGGGGATTTTCTCCACTAATCACTATTCCTTCCCCTTCTTTAAAGTTTAAAAAGCGATAAGGTTTGCCCCTCGCTCCTTGTCTCCACTGTAACCATTCTTCGGCAACATAAGGGCGATTGTTAGCTTCATTAATAGCCAAATGATAGGTAATTAAAGGTGATGCCAATTTTTCTCGATATTTTAATTCGATAATGATGTAACCTTCTTGTCCTCTGGTTCTTAATTCTTTAAATCTTCCCCGTCTGTCCCAAGCTTTTTTTAAACCAACAGTAAAACATTCAGAGAGGAAAGCAAAGACATCAAATATGGTAGATTTTCCGCTCCCATTAGGACCGAGAAAAACGGTTAAAGGAGCAATGCTTTTTAATTCTAAGTCCTGTAAAGCTCGGTAATTTTGTACGCGCAGATTTTCGATTCGAGGTATAGAGTTTTTAGACATTGATTGTTGCTCTCTGCTGCTTTTAGCTCGTCTTGTCCCAGATTAGCTGTTAATTTTCCCAGTTCCCGCAAAAAACTGGTCAATTTTTAGTAATCTCGCTCTTCTGGACTGGTTATAGCAAATTAGCTCTCCTGATTCTACCGCAATTTTAACAGCGATCGAGTTATACTAAATCTTATTTAACAAGAACGTAGGTTGGGCTTCGGCCGTGAGCTTTTGCCGAACGGTTGAAGCATGAAACCCAACGCTCTCCCGATTCTACCGCACTCCGAGTTTTTTCTTGGGGATAATCTCCTAACTTCTGACTATCCACTGCCGATTACCGCAAAGGATAGCCATTTATTCTATCAAATTGAGAAGATATTAAGTATGATAACACTTGTGATTATATTTTTCACTGCCTTGCTGGCAGTTACGGATTTTACTTACCAAGTTTTGATTCATTTTCCCATACAAATCATCAATTTTTTGGGGTCGTTGTTGTCCTATGGAGTAATCGGACTGATAATTTTTGTCCTAGTGTGGATTGTGGGGGACTGATTTCTCGGTAGAAAAAAATGAGAGAATCAGCCTTAGCCAATTCTCCCCAATTTCAGCCAACTTTTAGTTTTTACTGTTCACTAGCCACTGCTTGGGGTTGTCCTTGCGGTTGGAATTGGAACAGGGAATAAACCACGTTACGACGGATATCAATCATCATTTCTAAAAACATCTCGTAGCCTTCCTGTTTATACTCAATTAGGGGGTCTTTTTGACCGTAACCGCGTAAACCAATCGACTCGCGTAAAGCTTCCATAGCTTGCAGGTGTTCGCGCCATAACATATCGATTTGTTGCAGGATAAAATAACGTTCGGCATCGCGCATTAAACCGGGACGAATACTATCCACTTGACGTTCTTTAATTTCGTAGGCTTTGCGAACTTCTTCGTGTAGGAACATCTTGATATCATTAACACTCATCTCCTCGATATCTTTAGCGGTAATATCTGCCAAGAGATAGACGAATTCCTGAGATTTACTAATCAGTTTTTCTAAATCCCATTCTTCCGCCGGCAGTTCGGGATTAATATAAGCCATGACGATTTCATCCATGGTTTTTTCGGCGTATTGCAGCACCTGTTCTTTTAAGTCCATCCCCTCCAAAACCCGACGACGTTCGGCATAAATAGCGCGCCGTTGATTATTCATCACCTCGTCGTATTCAAACACCTGTTTCCGGGCATCATAATAGAAGGTTTCCACTTTTCTTTGCGCGCCTTCCAGGGAACGAGTTAACATTCCCGACTCAATGGGCATATCTTCTTCCACCCGGAAGGCATCCATTAAACCAGCCACGCGGTCGCCCCCAAAAATCCGCAATAAATTATCTTCTAGGCTTAAAAAGAAGCGTGTGGAACCGGGGTCGCCCTGTCTGCCCGCCCTGCCTCGCAATTGGTTGTCAATACGGCGGGATTCGTGGCGTTCCGTCCCGATAACGTGCAGTCCGCCCCTTTCTACTACCTCATCGTGTTCTTTGCCTGTGTAATCTTCATAACTTTTGCGAATTAATTTATAGACTTCCCGTAACTTTTGAATAACCGGGTCATCCGTGGGGGCTTTTTCGGCTGCGATAGCGATTTTTTCTTCTACTTCTAATTCGGGTAAACTTTGAGTTCCGTGGGTATCAACGGCAAATTTAACCGCTTCTTTCAGGGCATTTTCTACCTCTTTCGGTAACTCGGTGGGAAAAATTTCCGCCGAGGCGCGCCAGTTTTTTTTCTTCTTACCCGGGGCGAATCCTTGCGGGCGATTGCGTTCTCCTAAACTGGGTAAACTAAAGGCCAAATTGTCATCCTCGGGCATAACTAATTTGGGCATTAAATACTCGCGAATTTTCAATCGTGCCATATAATCGGAGTTACCACCGAGGATGATATCGGTTCCCCGTCCCGCCATATTCGTAGCAATAGTTACGGCTCCGGCCCGGCCTGCTTGGGCGACGATTTCTGATTCCCTTTCCACGTTTTCCGGACGGGCATTAAGTAAGTTATGGGGAATATTCCTTCCCTGTAATAAAAGCGAAAGCACTTCCGATTTTTCCACACTGGTGGTACCGACTAAAACCGGGCGACCCTGTTCGTGCATTTGTTGACATTCTTCAGCGACGGCGTTCCATTTTGCCTGTTCATTTTTATAGACGACATCGGCTAAATCTTGCCGACGAGAAACGCGATTAGTGGGAATAATTGTTACTTGCAGGTTATAGACTTTTTCTAGTTCCGTTTCTTCGGTTTTAGCCGTCCCGGTCATGCCAGATAATTTCGGATAGAGTAGGAAAAAGTTTTGATAGGTAATCGTGGCTAAGGTTTGGGTTTCCTGTTGAATTTCCACCCCTTCCTTAGCCTCCACTGCCTGATGTAAACCATCGCCCCAACGTCGCCCCGGTAATACCCGTCCCGTGAACTCATCAACGATAACAATTTCACCACTGCGGACGATATAGTTAACGTCTTTTTTCTGGAGTTCTTTGGCACGAATAGCGTTAGAAATATAGTGCGCCCAGGGATTTTCTTGGTCGTATAAATCAGTAACTTCTAATAGTTCTTCCGCTCTTTTAAAGCCTTCATCGGTCATTAAAACGTTACGGTCTTTTTCGTTAACTTCGTAGTCTCCCGGTCCGTCTTCTACTTCTTGGCGCACTAATTGTTTGGCGATTTCGGCGGCGAGAATATATTTTTCTGTGGGTCGATCAATCGCTCCTGATATAATTAATGGGGTTCTCGCTTCATCAATAAGAATGGAGTCCACTTCGTCGATAACGCAGTAGTTAAAGGGTCTTTGGACAACTTCCCCCATCACTGTGGCCATGTTATCGCGCAGATAATCGAAGCCGAGTTCGCTGTTAGTGGTGTAGGTGATGTCACAGGCATAATTTTTCTTTCTTTCTTCCGGACTCATGCCGGATTGAATTAGTCCCACACTTAACCCTAAAAAGCGGTGTACCTGCCCCATCCATTCCGCGTCACGACGGGCGAGATAATCGTTAACGGTGACGACGTGAACCCCTTTTCCGGTCAATCCATTCAAATAAGCGGGGAGTGTGGCAACTAGGGTTTTTCCTTCCCCGGTTTTCATCTCGGCGATTTGTCCTTTGTGCAGTACCATTCCCCCCAATAACTGCACGTCAAAGTGACGCATCCCTAAGACTCGGATTCCCGCTTCCCGGACAATGGCGAAAGCTTCGGGGAGGATTTCCTCGAGAATCTCCTCTCTTTCGTCATAATTTCTTGCTTTGTCTAATCTTTCCTTAAATTCGCTGGTTTTGCTCCTTAATTCCTCATCGGACAGGTTTTTAATATCCTCTTCCAGCAGGTTGATTTCGGTGACGAGGGGCTGAAATTTTTTAATTTTGCGGGCGTTGGGGTCTCCGAGTAGGGCTTTTAACATAGCAGTTTTTATTCTCTTGCTTCGATTGGCTCTTGGTCTGTGGTGTTAACAATTGTATCACTCTGGTTGGGAGTGGAGAATCATTTATCGGTGAAAAGGGACGGCGTTGTCAGATTCAGAAGAGGAAAGATGCAATGCTCCCAACTGATTCGGAGCATCTTTCAATTTGACAACGCCGATTGTAGGGCTAATTCATGAATTAGCCCTACGCCGATTGTAGGGCTAATTCCACTGCTAAATCGAGCGACCCCTTCGACTTGGCTCAGGGCAAGTCTTGTTCCCCACTTAAGCCCAACTATCGGCACTATTCGTTCATTAAACACTAATTGTCAAGATGCCATGTAATCTTTCCTATCAAAGTAATTTCAGTTCCGGTGCTGATTCGGAGCATCTTTCAATTTGACAACGCCAAAATTTTTGAGACATTTCAATATAAATTTAAAAGGCAACCGCAACAAAAAAGGAAGATAAACCCTAATAAATATAACCTAGAATACGCTTTATCTGTGGTTGAAACCTGCGATAAAATATCAATCTAGGGTTTGCGGCAAAAAGTACGGGCGAAGCATTCGGATAGAAAATCTCCGGTTTCACCGATAGGTTATTGCCCGAATGCTTCGCCCCTACAGGACGCGGGCCGATGAAAACCCAAGGTTTTGAAGCACGATTCTCTCAAAATCTTGCACCTGTACTGATTATTTATTCTCCCTTTTACCTGTCCTGATATGTAGCCTATAGTCAACGGATTTAGTATTAATCTTCTCTCACCGGTGGCTTAACTAAAGGGGAAACCACCATATTTATTGATAATTATATCTATAGTTTCCATAATTGCGATCGATTCTCCCAAAATGGAGATAATTTGTTGATAATGTTCTAGGTCATCGTAGCTAAGGTGGCGACCTTTGCGGTCTTTTAGCCACTTCTGACACACTTGATAACCGCCGATATAAAAGTTCCAAATTTGGGGCGGAATCCCCGCAAAATACTGGTCAGAATTAATCGAAATTTGTTGTTTATTTTCGTCATATTTCACCTGTTCGACTAGATTAGAACCCGCCACGGGATAGCTACTAATTTCTTTTCCCGTTGCTTTCATTAGGTGTAACTGCACTAATCTGTCACCTTTTTTGACTAATTCCCAGAATAATTCTTGATTACTGGTGAGAGGAACACGAGGAAAGTCTATTTTTAAAAATTCGGCGTAACGTTGGCGATATTGGGGAGAGTGAAAGACGGTATAGATATAGTTAAAAATGTCTTCTGGTCCAAAGGTTTTCTTTTCGTCTCCTTTGCCATCATTGATAAATTCTAATTCAAGTTTTGCCGAAAGTTCCTTAATAAATTCTGGCGCTAGATTGGGACGGCGAGACATTCCCATGTCTTTCTCTGCCTGAGTTTCAGGATAACAATATAATGGCATAGTGTATCCTCTTTCTCTACTTTTGTTTGAAACATAGGAATCGTCTGTAAGCTGATTAGTAATTAAAATATGTTGCCAAGTTTCACTGACTATTTGTCTGCATATATGAAATCCTAAATTATTTTCTTTTAGGTGACGCATAGTATCAATTCTTGCTCTACAGTGAAACCCACCTGAATTACCTGTATAATAGGTATATCTTTGATCAAAAGGTCTATATGAAATGGGTAAGAGGTTATCTTTAGATAAATTTGATTGCTTAACATCTTTCTGTGCTAAATCTATCTTCCAATCTTGAGAATCTTTACCTAAATTATACTTAATTCTAGCTTCTTCTGGACTGAGATTGACAAAATCATTGATTATATCCCAAATTTCTTTTTCACTCCATTGAATTGTTAAACTATCTCTAGCTGTGACGATACCAACACTATTAATTGGCATAATTTCAGTAATCTTCCAAAATTGATCGTATTCCGATCGCAGATTAATATTCTGAGGTTTAAATAGATAAAAAGGAGAATCAGGTTGTAATTCTTGCCAAGAAGTAGAACAAAGATCATTTTCATCTAACCAATGATACTTACCACCGACAATAACTTGATTCTCAATCATCTCTCTTTTGCCCCATAAATCAGCATGATAAACTTTAGCTAAATTTGAAGAACTATTGTGATATTTAATAAAAATACCAATAGCTACACCTTGCTGAATATCAAACACATTTTGATCGGGTGAACCGTCGGGACAGATTTCTTTTTTCTTACTGTTGCCGTGTAAATCGAGAATATAAATATCATCAAAAGTTTTTAATAAACTTTGACGCATTCCCCGAAAAGTTGGGTTATCCAAATAACCATGATTAGTAACAAAAGCTAAAATTCCGTAACCAGTTTTCTCGATGCGCCATTGACTAAAGCGAATAAATTTGACATAATCATCATTTAACCATTTGGGATTTTTTTCGCCTAAAGGTTGCTCATCTACTTCAAAATAACTAGCAGTTTTTTCTCCAGAAATAATATCTTTTCCCTTCAATAATTCCTTAATCCATTCTCCTGTATTTACGGAATGTCCAGAGTAGGGAGGATTACCAATAATCACCATAACAGGATGTTCTTGCTTAACACCTTGCGCTGACTCTGCTTCATCGCGAATACGATTTAAAAAACCATCAGCAGGGGGAATTTGAAAAGCTTCCTGTAGGGTGTTGGTGAGATAGATTCCCAAGCGTTCATCGGCACTAAAATCATAGCCTAATTCCTGAAGTTGTAAACCTAATTTCATGTGTGCTACGGTGTAGGGAGCCATCAGTAATTCAAACCCAAAAAGACGGGGTAATAAATGTTTACTGACATAACTAGACCACATCCCTTTCTGTTGACGAAAACTATCATAGATATGGTCGATAACCGAGTGTAAAAAAGTGCCAGTTCCCACAGCAGGATCGAGGATTAAAACTTGGTGAACTTCCTGAGTTTCTTGGCTATTATTAGGATTTTTAATCGTAATTTTTTTAGCATCGGCCAAACCTTTAGGAATCTGAAACTTATTTTTTAGAATATAGTCCACACTGCGAACCATGTAAGAAACCACGGGTTCAGGGGTATAATAAACCCCCCTAGACTCACGCATTTTACTATCGTATTCGGCTAAAAAAGTCTCATAAAAGTGAACTACAGGATCCTGCTTGCGCGTGCGTTTTCCAAAGCTGCTAAGAATCCCCTCCATGTCCGTTTGTTGTAAAATAGTGGCTAGAGTATCCACGGCCCAAGTAATCCGCTCATCTAATTCTGTACCAGCAATTTGATGAAAAATTCCCCGCAAAAAAGGGTTAGTTTTCGGTAGTCGAAATCCCGCCGTTTCCCTGGAAAAAGAACTTATTTGATCCGTATTACAGCGTGCTGCGAATAAACCATAACAGATTGTTTGTGCATACATATCGGCGAACTGCGCTTCATTGAGATCACTAATTAAAACTCGTTGAAAAGATTGCAATTGTTGCCGCAACATTCCCCCGCAATCTTGATCTTTTAAAGCTTGGCCGATTGCATCTCGAATTAACTGCGCTAAAGCGGCCATTTTTTTCGCTAATTCTCGCGGTGTTGTTATCTGAATAACTTTTGAGAGGAAAAATTGACAGAACAATTGTTCTACTTGTAAAATACCCTGGGAATCAGGTTTAATTTGCTTTTTTTGATTAAGAGTTGCCACGGACGCTGATAGACGCAATTCTCCCGATACATACCAACGAAATTCTAAATGATCGGTGATAATTAAATTACCCAAAGCCTGTAAATAACGTTTTATTTGGGGAGTATTTTCAACCTTTTTGAGAGAAGTTCCGATATCTTTTGCTTCCAGATGGCCAATTTCTACTATACCCTGATTAATCACAAAATCTGGAGCGCCACAAGCAATCCTTTTGGGTTCATTGAGAGCTTGTAGGTTATTATTTAGGGATTCAATTAATTTTTTTAAAGCAGGACGATAACTGTGTTCTGTGGCGTTACCCTGTTGATAAATGCCTGTGATTTCCTCTAGATATTTTGGCAGTGAGTTACTCATTATCGTTGCGACATACAAACGTTCTTCTATAGATAAAATATAACCTCATTTGCACCCAATGTTCTCAATTGCTGCTCAAGTTATACCCGTTTAAGGGGACTTCTGGCGAGATTTGAGTTAAACTAGAAAGGTTGACTATTGACAAACATCGATCGCACAGGAGTAAATTATGTCTAGAGTCTGTACTATGACGGGGAAAAAGGCCAATAACGCCTATGCGGTGTCCCACTCCCACCGTCGCACCAAAAAATTACAAGAAGCTAACCTACAATGGAAAAGAGTCTGGTGGTCGGAAGGCAACCGTTGGGTAAAACTACGCATCTCCACCAAAGCTATCAAAACCATTGAAAAGAAAGGATTAGCCGTCTTCGCTAAAGAAGTAGGCTTAAACTTGAATTTGTACTAAGCGAGTAGTTCAAAAGTGGAGACGAATCGGCCGTATCGTTGACTCCTGTGCTTTTGATTATTAAGTATTGCAACAGGGCGTGATGTGGGGTGAAAACTACCTTTAAGATTAAAAACTTAAAACGACCTGTTCAGGAGAATTTCAATGTATTCAACCCTATTAATGGCCGCCACCGCCGTACAAGGTTCCAGCGAATGGAGTCCCAAAGTGGCGATTGTCATGATTATCTGCAATATTCTCGCTATTGCTTTCGGTAAAGCGACTATTCAACAACAAAATGTCGGTCCTGCTTTACCTTCCCCCGCTTTATTCGGTGGTATGGGATTAGGCGCTTTACTAGGTACTACCAGTTTTGGTCATGTCCTCGGTGCCGGTGTCATCCTCGGTCTCTCCCGTCTCGGAGTTATCTAAATATGTTTTGATTTTCTCAATCGGTGGCCAAAAGTCACCGATTTCTTTTGTTAAAAATTCTGGACTATATAAGTAGGTAGGTGTTAAAAATTATCAGACACCCCCGTTATCAAGGGTAGGGTTGATTCATGAATCAACCCTACCTTATCAAGGGGGATCAAGGGGGGATATAGGGGGGATTTAATTAGAACCACTTACTTATAATAAATATGACTTTACCTCAAAAAAATTCTTTTTGGTACGATGAGCGATTTCAGAAGATTTTTCTACAGGTAATTATCCTGCTAATTGTCTGCCTAATTTTCTGGTTTTTTGGACGCAATTTAGTGATTAATTTCCAACGCTTACGCTTAAGTTTTGGCTTTGGCTTTCTCTTTGATCCCGACCGACCAGCCTCTTTTGCTATTGGTGACTCTCCTATTGCCTACAGTCCCACCGATACCTATTTTCGCGCTCTTTTGGTGGGATTAGTTAATTCCCTCCGCATTATGATTACTGGCATATTTTTGGCGATTAGTCTGGGAATAGTCATCGGGTTAGGTCGCTTGTCGGATAATTGGTTAATTCGTCAGTTGGCAACAATTTATGTGGAAACTATTCGCAATACTCCTCTATTATTACAATTATTTTTCTGGTATTTTGCTGTGTTTCTGAAACTGCCGAAGATTGAGGACTCTCTAGAGTTTTTTGGCAGGGTATTTTTAAATAACTCAGGAGTATATTTACCTTTACCCGCTAATAGTTTCAGGACATGGTTAGCCTTAGCTATCATTGCTTTAGGAATAATTATCTCAGTATTTTTATACCTAAAAAATAAACTTAGTTTATGCCTAACTAGCCTACTAATCCTAGTTATAATTCCTCTAATCTGGGGTTTAGAATGGCAAAGTCCCCAAGTTAATCTTATTAATCAAAATATTGACTTCGGTTTACATCTTTCTTCCGAGTTTGCCACCCTCTTAATCGGTTTAACTGTTTATACAGCTGCCTTTATTGCGGAAACGGTACGGGGAGGGATTCAATCGGTTAATCGGGGACAATGGGAAGCAGCTAAAGCCTTGGGATTAAAACCTTTATTAGTGATGAGATTAGTAATTTTTCCCCAAGCTTTGCCAGTGATTATTCCTCCTTTAACTAATGAATGTTTAAACCTGGTTAAAAACTCTAGTTTAGCGATCGCTATTGGTTATAATGATATTTATGCTATCTCTAGTACCATCGCTAATCAGACAGGAAAAGCTCTAGAGATGTTAATAGTAGTTATGGCCACCTATTTATTCTTTAATCTGGTGATTTCCTTGACTATGAATCAATTAAACAAACGGGTAAAAATTCAGGAAAGATAGGGTGTGTTAGCGAGTGCGTAACGCACCGAATCGCACCAAAAGGTAGTGTAACGCACCAGAATTTAGTGATAAATTAATTAATGAGCATTAGCAGAATATAAAGCGGTGATAATTGCTGTCACCGCAGGACTAAGACTAGATAAAACCACCACAGAAGCGGTGGCAATGATGATAGTAGTAGCCATTCTCACCATACCATCTGTACCTTTTTGATAGGCATCAAATTTATAGTCTATGCGATCAATTTTTTGTCCTATTTCATCTCGCCACTTACTGAATGCGTCTTGTGATTGGCTGAATTTTTCTTGCAAATCACTAACTTCATCACTTAATTGAATCAATGCCGCTCTGATGTCATCATTACTGGGATTTTCGGGAATTTGCATGACCTTGATTAGCAATCAACTAACAACCGCCTATATTATAGCAGTTCTTAGCCATAAATTACAATTTTTTATCAGGAGGAGGAGTCAATCGCCAGCGCACTAAAAAACTATCAATACTTTCTAAACATTCCAAGTCATCTTTAGGTAAATAAGAATCTTTTGACAAGAAAGAAAAAGCCTGCTGAAACTCTTGACTATCAGCTTGAATCGGACTAGCAAAATGACAAGGAATAACCTGTTTAATCGGCCATTGGCAAATTCGCTCAACCCATTGACTAACCTCGTCAGTAGTGCGATTAAGAATCAAAGTTTGCAAAATGGGTGCTACTATTAACCTCCCCTCTCGACGCAAATTTAAAAAAGTCTTTTGCCAATCATCACCCCATTGAAAAGGGAATAAACCAAAATAGGCTTTTTTACTCCTTTCCTGAGCAGTAAAAGCATCTCGAAAGACCTTAATCCAATTGGGAACAGCTAAAACAGGAGGTTGAAAATAAAGAGCAAAAAGACAAATTCTCTGCCAACCCCGACGGCGATTTTCTGGAGTATCCTCCACCAGATCCTTAGCACTATTTTTAGCGTGAAACAGCAGCGGATAGGGGTCTAATTCTAAAATAGCGGGAGGATTTTCTGGGATAGAAATAATGCCATCAGTCAGCAGCAGAGTTTGAGAGTAGTGATGAAAAAAAGCCACTTCCGAGAAGTATCCCACATTCAGATCAATTGCGGGTAAAATTTCATAACTAAAATCTTTTCCTAAAGGAGTGGTTGCCGAGTCAGCAGGTAAAATTTCTGTTCGTTTTGCCGGTAAACCCAACCAACTCAAAGGTAAATTAAGAGGAAAACTCCATTGATTAGGAGCAACATAAACTATAGCCTTAGGAAAATAACGGGCAAAAGGACCGACAAAAACCTTATGTTCAATCCCAGAAATCGTCGGCAAAATAATATATTTAACTTCCCCGTGTTCACTTTCCAACTCACGCATTAAGCGAATACATTCAGGAGTCGGGGCCACTGGTGCATAAACAAATAAACCCCCAGATGCTAACCTAATTACCGTCATGCGAATCGGCACGACCACATAAAAAATACCCTGCAATTGCTCAAATGTCCAGAGCGTATCTTTCACCACTTCTTGGCGAATTGTCCGTCTTTGACCGTAGGGATAAAGTGGTACAATTGGCCAAAAAGGCCATGATAAATCTTGCGGAGTTATTGCGGCTTTTGTCATCGTCTGATTCTATGGCTGAAAATCTCTATTTTAGTTATCATAAACCTTTCTAATCCCCATGACTGATAAACTGCCCATTGATTCTTTGGTCAATACTTGGAATAGTCTCACGGGGGAAGTGATGAAAAGACTCCCCATCGACCAGTTGACTAATACTGTCCTCCAGTGGTTTAGTGTTAGTGACAGTCAAGTGGCGGAAATTTTAGAAAAAGTCCGTCAAGAATTACCCACCACCGAGGCGCTGTTAATCGGCAAACCGCAAACGGGAAAAAGTTCGATTATTCGGGGAATAACGGGAGTTTCGGCGGAAATCGTCGGGCAAGGTTTCCGTCCCCACACCCAAAACACCCAGCGCTACACCTACCCCGCGGAAGACTTACCCCTGTTGATTTTTACCGATACGGTGGGGTTAGGGGATGCCTATCAACACACAGACAGGGTAATCGCGGAATTATTAGCAGATTTAGCCGAAAATACGGGACGCGCCCAGGTTTTTATCGTGACGGTAAAAATTAATGATTTTGCCACCGATAGCCTCCTGGAAATTACCAAACAACTGCGGCAAAAATACCCTAAAATCCCCTGTTTACTGGCTGTCACCTGCCTTCATCAGCTTTATACTCCTAATACCGCCGATCATCCCCCTTATCCTCCCGATTGCGAGGATATCAATCGCGCCTATCAAGAAATCAAAGAAACTTTTAAGGATTTATACGACAATTCTGTGCTAATCGATTTCACCCTAGAGGAAGACGGTTATAACCCCGTTTTTTACGGTTTAGAGGCATTTAGAGACAATTTAGCCGATTTATTGCCAAAAGCCGAGGCTAACACCATCCACCAACTTTTAGATCGGGAAACCAGCAATCAATTAGGCAATCTCTATCGGGACGTGGCCCGACGCTATATGTTAGCCTTTTCCGTCATAGCGGCGACCTTGGCGGCGATTCCCTTACCCTTAGCGACTATGCCCGTGTTAACTGCCCTACAAGTGTCAATGGTGGGGGTTTTAGGCAAATTATACGGTCAAGTCTTAACCCCATCCCAAGCCGGCGGAGTCGTCAGTGCGATCGCTGGCGGCTTTTTGGCCCAGGCCATCGGTCGGGAATTGGTGAAATTTATCCCCGGTTTTGGCAGTGTCATCGCCGCTTCTTGGTCCGCTGCCTATACCTGGGCCCTAGGAGAGGGCGCTTGTGTCTATTTTGGCGATTTAATGGGGGGTAAAAAACCCGATCCTAAGAGGATTCAAAGAGTGATGAAAGAGGCTTTTTCTGCTGCCCAAGAAAGATTTAAAAATGTCGCCACGGGGGGAGATAAAATGTAGTTATTAGCCCCTTAATTGTTGGAGATAAAGCAGCCTAAGACAAGTAGCATATCTTCAAGTTAGCGAGATTTTAGTAACATTCGTCAGCTTTAGCTCCACTGGAAATTTACTTGGGCTTCTCAACCAGATCTATGGTTCAATACAGTTGAATATATCCCGTTCAAGTAATAGACAAAACATATCAAAAATGTGCCATCAGTTTCAGTGAGTAGCAGTATAATGGCTTTATGCAGTTTGACTGGGATAAAAATAAGGCAGAACGCAATCTATCAAAGCACGAAGTCTCAATTGAGGAAGCAAAAACTATTTTTGATGATTCTCTCTATGTTGAATTCTACGATACAGATCATTTAGAAGGAGTTGATATTATGTTAGTTAAAGGAATTAAAAAAGGCAAAATTATTGAGTTATTAGAGGAAGTTGATTTTCCCGATAATGAAGAGATATTAGTAGAAATTAGAGAGGTTAATGATTTTTGGTCAGCCTTGCAAGATTTTAGGCAAAGGGTAGATTTGGCAAGTCTTGATGATGATACTTTTGATAATTTACGGGACAACTCAACGGGGAGAGATGTTCATTTATGACTCTCAAGTATTTACTAGATACTAATGTTTTGTCAGATCATGGCTCTTATACCAGTTATCTTAGCCGTTGTTGTAGTACCTTGAACCCTATACTTTACCCACAGTTAAAAACGAAAGGAAAAAGGCAGTAAATCCGAGAGATTAAAACGATAATTTTGCTGAGTTCCACAGATAATAATCTCCGCTTGCGGCGCTAATTCGGCTATCCATTGACGACAGGCTCCGCAGGGAGTTAACTGACTAATATCATCCTTGTCCACCCCATCGATACAGGCTATAGCAATCGCCCGTACTTCTCGATCGCCCGCCGCGATTATTTGCGCTAAAGTTGCCCTTTCCGCGCACAAACTCAAGCCATAACTAGCGTTCTCTACATTAGTACCAGCATAAATCTTTTTATCTGTCAAGACCGCTGCCCCCACCCGAAAACGGGAATAGGGAGAATAGGAAAGTTTCGCCACTTCCCGAGCAGTGTCACAGAGTTGTTGTCTTTCTTGGTCAGATAGGGTCATCGGTTAGATAGCATCCGAGGCAACTTTGATTACTTCTTAATTATCGCTTTGGTCGTGCTTTGATGACATCCGAGCAAGACGGCCATTTGCCGTTGAGATAAATTTCCCTCTTGACTAGGTTGGTAGAGCAAGTTTCTTTGTTCTATGTTAAGATGTTGGGGGCTTAGTTTTTGGGATTTGTTGTTGCATTGAGCGGACAATACCTCATGAGCCTTTCTCTGTCAACTCTTAAGGAGTCGTGCGTTTCATTTTTGAGTTGGCGATTTAAGATCAGTTTTGTTTAAGTATCTTTTACCATGACTTCTACATCGAACTTTCAGCCGACGATAGTCTCAGAGTTTTAGCCGACCTCGAACTCAGCCTAGTTGCTCATTTTCACAGCAAAAACTGCATCCATAAATTTATCGCCGAATTTTAGCATGGAAATTGACACACTACTGCAGCAAATTGATATTGGAGAAGACCAAGAATATGAGTTTAAATCAGCCGAGGGAGGCTTGCCAAAAGACATTTGGGAAACTCTTTCAGCTTTCGCTAATACCGATGGCGGTTACATTATTTTGGGTGTTAGCGAAAAAAAACCTAGATTAGAAATTACAGGAGTGCGTAACCCTAAAAATCTTCAACAAGAGTTTTGGGATAACCACAACAACCGACAAAAACTGAATATATCTATCTGTTCTAATTCAGACGTAGAAGTAAAAAAGATTAATGAATATCAGCTTCTCATTATTCATATTCCTAGAGCTACCCGAACTCAGCGTCCTGTATATATTAACAATAACCCAATGACTGGTACATATAAGCGAAATTATGAGGGAGATTATCGCTGTCATAAGGAGGAAATAGAGCAAATGTTTCGCGATGCCAGCAATGAACCTCAAGATTTTCAAGTTTTAGATAATTTTAATCTCAACGATATTGATCCTGATACTCTGAAAGTATTTCGCCAACGGTTCAGCAATCGCGAACCCGATCATCCTTGGTTAGCATACAATGATCAACAATTACTCCATCAGTTAGGAGGATGGCGACGAGATAGAAATTCTAGCAAAGAAGGATTAACTGTAGCGGGTTTACTCATGTTTGGACGAGAACGCAGTATTTTAGATGCTTTCCCCCATTATAGTCTCGACTATCAGGAAAAATTATCTGATGATCCTGAAAAAAGATGGACATATCGCTTAACTCTTGATGGTAAATGGGAAGCTAATTTACTTAACTCTTATTATCGTGTTTATGGCAGATTAATTAATAATTTAGATGTTCCTTTTCAATTAGACAAAGATGCCGTTCGTAAAGATGAAACCCATGTTCATGAAGCTTTAAGAGAGGCTTTAGTTAATACTTTAATCCACGCCGATCACCAGTCGTCACGGCCTATAAAGGTGGTAAAATCTATCGATGGCTATCTGTTTTCTAATCCCGGTCGTCTGAGAATTCCCCTACAGCGTCTCTATGAAGGCGGCACTAGCGATCCTCGTAATCCTCATCTACAAAAAATGTTTCAAATGCTCGGATTAGGTGAAAAAGCTGGCTCTGGATTTGGGAAAATTCTTCGTGCTTGGAAAGAACAACAATGGTTGAGTCCCCTAGTTTCGGAAAAACTTGACCTAGAAGTTACATCTGTTAATTTACCGATGACAAGTTTTATTCCCGAAGCAGTTGAAGTGGAATTAAAAAGGATTATCGGGGATGCTTACCGTCAGTTAGGTGATCTTGATAGGATAATATTAGTATTAGCGCATCAGTTTGAGGAAATTAGTAATACTGACATTCAGCGTTATCGATCAGAACATCCCAGAGATATTAGCGAACGCCTTCGTAATTTAGTTCAAAATGGCTGGTTACACCAGTCAGGTAAGTGTCGGGGAACACGCTACACCCTACCGAACCAGAATTTTTCAGCGCAACTTTCTCTATTACCAAGCTCCGAACATTACCCACCAAGCTCCGAACATTACCAACAGTTAGAGGCAATTGCTGAACCCATACGCAGAAAAGGCCGCATTAGTAAAGACTCGGTACGAAAAGTGATTCTTGAACTATGCTCCCAACAATATCTACCCCTCGGAACATTAGCTCAACTGCTCGGAAGAGAACCTGATACTATTCGTAATCACTATGTCAACCCGATGATAGATGAGGGATTGCTGGAGCTTAAACACCCCCAACTAAGGAACCATCCTCAACAAGCTTATCGAACAGTATCTCGATCGCATTTCCTATCAGCGCAAGATGAGTAAACACCCGCTCCTCAAATCCGAGAGATTAAGGGGACTACATCGGCAAGCCACTAATTTAGCGATCGATAGCTAACTTATCACTTAACATTTCCCTGACGATTTTAGCGGTAGCGGGGGCCAATAAAACCCCGTTGCGGTAGTGTCCCGTGGCCAGAATAACGTTATCGTATCCGGGCAAATATTCGATGATGGGAGCGGATTTTTTCTCCGGTCGCGGTCGCTTACCGGACCAAGTACGCACGATCGCACCCGCGGCCAAAGAGGGACAAAAAGCGATCGCCTGTTGATACACTTGCTCTAATAGGGCAGTATCGGCGATAATTTCGCCCTTTTCGTCCATAAATTCCACCGTTGCCCCAATCCAGTATTCCGATCCAGCCAAAGGCAGAATATGCAGGTCATTTCCTGTTAAAATCGGCTTAAAATCGGAACTTTCTAAGGGTTGCGTCAATTTTATCTGTAAAGCTTGCCCTAAAACCGGTCGGATTTCCACTGGATGGGTAAGAGTTTCGGTTAAAGCAGTGGAACCAATTCCCGCACAAAGAATCAAAGAGTCGGTTTCCTCTATACCATTAGAACTATAAACCTGGGTGCATTGCCTCAAATTAGAGCCATGAAGCTCTGTCTTCCCAAAATTTTCAACTTTTACCCCAAATTGACATTTTACCCCCCTTCTTGCCGCAGCAGCGACGAGAGACTCCGTGAGCAGGGCCGGATTAATTTGATGATCCCTGGGAGAATAGATAGCACCCTGGAGATGATCGCTGGCCACTTGGGGACATTTTTGGTTTAAAGTCTCTTTATCCCAGATTTCTAGACAATATCCCTGTTCTTGGCGGATTTGGGCTAACTTGCGCCAATTTTCTTCGTCTTCGGCACTCGATCGCAGGAGGACAATGCCATCACGGTTACAGGGAATAGTCAGTCCGGTGAGGGATTCTAGCTCAGGAAGGAGAGTTTCGTAACGTTTTAAACTTTCTTGCCGCAGTTTCCAGGCTCTACCTTTAGTTTTATGGCTGATAATCCCCATTAAAATCCCTAGGGCTGCCCCGGTTGCTCCTTGTCCTGGTTTTTTTTCATCGATGAGGGTAATTTCTAATCCTTCGATGGCACTTAATTCGTAGGCAATGGTGGCCCCCACTATCCCCGCACCGATGATGACAATTTTAGTCATAAACTCCAGAGGCTATTTTTCTAGTGGGAATAGGACTAAAAAAGGGTTGAACCGGTTTCAACCCCGATAATTAATTACAGAACCCGGAAAATAAAAGGATAACGGAAAACCTTATAGGCATCTTTCCAGACTTGCAGGATAGCAAGAATGGGGAGAACAATGTTCACCACACCCAGAATTGCTAGGAGCAAATAACCGATTAAAACCCAAATTAGAATCCCGGCAATTAGGTAGTATAACCACATATTCAGGTGAAAGTTTAAAGCTTCTTTGGCGTTTTCCTTCACCGTTCCATCATCAGAAATGAAATAAATAGCTAAGGGAATCCCCACCGATACCAGCGTAGCACTCAAAAAGATCGAAGCATGACAAGCCACGGATAGGAGTCTTTTTTTGGTTAAATCTTCACTCATGACCATCGGGTTTATCCCCCTAAAATTGGCGGAGAAAGCGGATATCGCTATTATAACAACGGCGAATATCGTCTATCTCATGTAATACCATAGCAAATCTTTCCACGCCAAAACCAGCAGCAAAACCCGTATAGATTTGGGGGTCATAACCGACTGCTTTTAAGACATTGGGATCCACCATACCACAGCCCATCACCTCCAACCATTTGCCTTTCCACTGCACATCTACCTCGGCCGAGGGTTCAGTAAAAGGGAAGTAGGAAGCGCGGAATTTAACCGGTAAATCGGCCCCAAACATTTGCTTAAGAAATTCTTTAATTGTTCCTTTCAAATCCGTAAAGGTTAATCCCCGGTCCACCGCTAATAATTCCACTTGATGGAAAACCGCGGAATGGGTTGCATCCACGGTATCGCGACGATAAACGCGGCCCGGGGCCACAATCCGAATCGGGGGTTCGTGACTTTCCATGTAGCGAATCTGCACCGGGGAGGTATGGGTCCGCAATAAACGACCATCACTCAAGAAAAAAGTATCCTGCATATCCCGGGCCGGATGGTCAGCAGGAATATTTAAAGCCTCAAAATTATAATAATCGGTTTCTACCTGCGGCCCGGTGGCGATGCTGTAACCCAGACCGACGAAAATATCGATCATGCGATCAACTGTGCTATTTAAGGGGTGAATTCGCCCTAAAGGACGGCTAAGAGCAGGTAGGGTGACATCGAGGGTTTCCGCCGCTAATTTCGCCTTAATTTGGGCATTCTGGAGACTTTCTCGCTGGGATTCCAGCAGCGATTGTACTAATTCTTTGACCTCATTAGCGATCGCACCGAGGCGCGGTCTCTCTTCGGGGGTGAATTTGCCCATTTCCCGTAAAATCTGCGATAATTCTCCTTTCTTACCCAGATAATTCACCCTTAGCTGTTCTAAGTCTTCTAGGGTTGTTGTTTGTTCGATGGAATTTTCCGCTTTCGCTGCCAGGGTTTTTAGGGCAGTTTCGATCGGATGGGGGGATAAACTCATAATTAGGGCATTTTATAGGGCAGCATTCTAGTCTAGTTTATCTGCTCCCGTGGCGAGACAGGCAGAATCGAGCAAAGCTAATAGCTATGTGCTAGGATGGAAGTCGAGAATAAAAGTCGGCACTGCGGCTCGTTGTCAGTATTAATGGTCAAAGCGTTTCTGTTTAGTATTGGTTCAGCTAGTTCCCGAAATCTTGGTTCTCTACAAATCTGTTGTTTTTATCTGTGCAAGGATAGGTTTTATGTCAATTTATGTTGGTAATCTCCCCTTCGAGGTTGACCAAGACGACGTAGTTGAGGTTTTTAAGGAATATGGTGCAATTAAGCGCGTTCACCTCCCCATGGATCGGGAAACGAAAAGAAAACGCGGGTTCGCTTTCGTGGAAATGGAAACCCCAGAGCAAGAATCGGCCGCTATTGCCGCTCTTGACGGCGCTCAATGGATGGGACGAGAATTAAAAGTCAATCAAGCTCGCGAAAAAGAACCCAGATCTTCCTTCGGTGCTGGCGGCGATCGCAATCGGGAGCGTCGCTACTAATCCCCGACCGTAACCATTCTAGGTGATCGGAAATTTGGGTTGAAAACCCCGTCCTTTTAGGACGGCTTTGTGCGAGAATGTTTGTCGGTGGTTCCGAGCGTGAGAACGTGAGGAAACAGGTTAAACGTCCTACTCCGTGATCTCAAAATTTCTAACAGTCCATGGTGTTCAATTAAGTCCAAACTGTAAGAACGCAAAACAATTAAATACTGTGGGACACACAGAAATTTACGCTTGGGGAGTAGTCCATAAGAGTGCTTGCCTTATCGGTGTAGTCGGACTAGACATGAAACCGTAAGACCAAAATTAGCGTTGCTAGTGGAGGCAGGATTCAGCCCAAGAATCTCCGCACTTTTAGGGCGGAGAGTGTCAATGTCAATAGGGGGAGCGAGCGCTCGTTTCCCCGCTTGTCTATCTAATATCCCAAGGAGATTCTTGTGGCTAAACGTCGTAATTTGAAAAAAGAAAAAGCTGAACGCAACCGCGCCTACGCGCGTCAATTCCGGGCTGCCTCTAATCGTACCACCACTAGAGGAGGTAGAGGCGGTTATTCCAGCGATCAAAGACAATCTTCGGAAAATGAAGGGGCAGCCGATACCTAATCTGCTGACTTAGTTAGGGTCTGCGGCAAAAAGTTTTTCGTGGGGACAGGGTGTAGGGTGTGGGGTGTGGGGTGTAGGGTTTTACCGATTCTCATCTGGTCAATTACCTAATTTTCAGAGAAAAAGTCCCTGAATTTTCCCCCTATCTCTCCCACAACTGGTACTTTTTGATTGACAAAAAGTCTAAAAGTCTTAC